>JAFRPB010000229.1 GCA_017429345.1 Clostridia bacterium
ACCTTTTGCAACTTTGCATTTTGTCTTTTGTCCACAGTTTAGGTTTTTTCACTCTCTGACTGTCCGTTCTTATGGAGCTGTCTTCAATTTTTCACTCTTGACTGTGTCCATTTTCATGGGTATAGTTTAATTTCCGACACTTCACTCTTCACTCTCTACACTCCACACTGCCGACAACCGGCAACGAACAACAACATTACAGCCCGTTGATATACCTGCACGCGGCGAGCGCTGCGGTCGCGCCGTCGGCGACGGCGGTGGTCAGCTGCCGCACCTGCTTCGAGCGGCAGTCCCCCGCGACGAACACGCCGGGAGTCTTCGTCACGCAGCTCTCGTCGGAGTCGAAATAGCCCCACGCGTTCAGCTCCGCAAGTTCTTTATACGGCTCGTTCTCGGGGATCAGCCCGATCGCGACGAACAGCCCGTCGCACGCGACCGTCTGCCTCTCGCCCGTATCGCGGTCCGAATACTCCACGCCGCGCAGCTCCCCTGCTTCGGTGACAAGGGCTTCGATCTTCGTACTCACGATCCCGCGGACGTTCTCCCGCGCGAAAAGCGCCTGCTGCAGCCGCTCCTCGCCGGTAAAGCGCGGCAGATCCTGCAGAAGAATGACCTCTTTGCATTTTTCTGAAAGAAGAATCGCCTCCTGCAGCGCGGAATTGCCGCCGCCCGCGACGCAGACGGTTTTGCCGGCGTAAAAATCGCCGTCGCAGACCGCGCAGAAGCTGATCCCCTCGCCGATCAGCTCCTCTTCCCCGGGGAGCCCGAGCATACGGTGCTTCACGCCCGTGGCGATCACGACCGCGCGCGCCTCGTATTCGCCGCCCTCCTCGGTGCAGACGATTTTTTTATCGCCCCCGTCCGCAACGGAGACGACGGTTTCTATTTCGATCTCGGCGCCCTGCTTCATGATCTGGTCGAGCATCGCGTCGGCGAACTCGTTGCCGCTCATGGAGTATGTGCCGGGATAGTTTTCCACCTTCGGCGAATGGGTGATCTGCCCGCCGAAGCCCGCCTTTTCGATCACGAGGGCGGTTTTGCCGTTGCGCACCGCGTAGAGCGCCGCGGTCATACCGGCGGCGCCGCCGCCGATGACGATGATGTCGTACATTGTTGAATTCTCCGTTCTGTATTTAAGTGTGGAGTGTGCAGAGTGAAGAGTGAAGTGAAGGACGGGGCTTTGGCCCCGTACCCCGATTAAATAAATATTCATTAACGAATGTAGAGAGTAATAAAGCTTCGAAGTCCCCGCTTTCCGGCTTTGATTCTGTTGACAGGTCGGTTTCTTATAATTCAAATCGCGCAGCGATTTCCGAAACTGCACTCTGCACTCTTCACTCTCCACACTGAAATGATGATTACAGGACGGCTGACGCCGTCCTGTGAAATCATCATTTCTTCATCAGCCATCCCTTGATATCGGATACGCCGCGGTATTTCTCGAATGAATCGCCGCTGACGATCACGAGCGTGGGCGCCTGTTTGATCCCGAATTTCGCGACCAGTTCCGCTTCCTCATTTGCGTTGACCGCGGTATAGCCGATCCCCGCTTTATCCAGCAGCGCCATCGCCGCCTTGCAGTTCGGACAGGTGGGCGTTTTGAAGAGGATCACATCGCCGCAGGCTTCCGCCTCTGCGCATTCCGGCGCGGCTGCCGCCGCCTCCTGCACGGGAGCCTCGGCGGGCTCGTCCACCGGCGCGGGATTCGGTCCGGTATGCGTCAGGCGCGAATGACCGATGTTGTAAACAAGACGGTCTTTATACTCCTGCGCCTTGCCCTCGTTCCAGTTCTGCACCGGACGGTAATAGCCGGTGATGCGGCTGTAGACCTCGGTGGCGGCGCCGCAGATCGGGCATTTCGCCTGCTCGCCGGTCAGATAACCGTGGTCTTTGCAGACCGAATAGGTCGGGGACATGGTGTAATAGGGCAGCTTGTAGTTCTCCGCGATCTTGCGCACGAGGGTCGCCGCCGCTTTCCAGTCGGGAAGCTTCTCGCCGAGAAAGGCGTGGAAGACCGTGCCGGAGGTGTAAAGCGTCTGCAGGTCGTCCTGAATATCCAGCGCGGAGAACACGTCCTCGGTGAAGCCCACGGGCAGGTGCGAGGAATTCGTGTAATACGGCGTGCCGTTCATGTTGGCGGTGATGATATCCGGGAAGTCCTCCTTATCGTGCTTCGCGAAGCGGTAGGTGGTGGACTCGGCGGGCGTCGCCTCGAGGTTGTAAAGGTCGCCGTATTTCTCCTGATAGTCGGACAGGCGCTCGCGCATGTGGTTGAGCACGTCGCGGGTGAAGCGCTGCACCTTCGGGTCGGTGAGATCCGCGCGCAGCCAGTTCGCGTTAAGCCCGACCTCGTTCATGCCGATCAGACCGATCGTGGAGAAGTGGTTTGCGAAAGTGCCGAGATAACGCTTCGTGTAAGGATAAAGACCCTGCTCAAGCAGCTTGGTGATGACGGTGCGCTTGGTCTTGAGCGAGCGCGCCGCGATATCCATCAGGTTGTCCAGCCGCGCGTAGAAGTCCTTCTCGTCCTTCGCGAGATACGCGATACGGGGCATATTGATCGTGACGACGCCGATCGAGCCGGTGGATTCGCCCGAGCCGAAGAAACCGCCGCTCTTTTTGCGCAGCTCTCTGAGGTCCAGACGCAGACGGCAGCACATCGAGCGCACGTCGCTGGGCTCCATATCGGAGTTGATGTAGTTCGAGAAATAGGGCGTGCCGTATTTCGCGGTCATTTCAAACAGGAGCTTATTGTTCTCGGTCTCGCTCCAGTCAAAATCGCGGGTGATGGAGTAGGTCGGGATCGGATACTGGAAGCCTCTGCCGTTGGCGTCGCCCTCGATCATGATCTCGATGAACGCCTTGTTGACCATATCCATTTCTTTCTGGCAGTCGCCGTAGGTGAAGTCCATCTCCTTGCCGCCGATGATCGCGGGCAGGTTTTTCAGGTCGTTCGGCACGACCCAGTCGAGTGTGATGTTGGAGAACGGCGCCTGCGTGCCCCAGCGGCTGGGCGTATTCACGCCGTAGACGAAGGACTGCACGCACTGCTTGACCGACTTCTGGTCGAGGTTGTCCACCTTGACGAAGGGTGCAAGATAGGTATCGAAGGAGGAGAACGCCTGGGCGCCCGCCCACTCGTTCTGCATGATGCCCAGGAAGTTGACCATCTGATTGCAGAGGGTGGAAAGATGGTTCGCCGGGGACGAGGTGATCTTGCCGGGAACGCCGCCGAGACCCTCCTGAATGAGCTGCTTCAGGCTCCAGCCGGCGCAGTAGCCGGTGAGCATCGACAGATCGTGAAGATGGATCTCCGCGTTGCGGTGCGCGTTCGCGATCTCGTCGTCGTAGACCTCGCTGAGCCAGTAGTTCGCGGTGATCGCGCCGGAGTTGGAGAGGATCAGACCGCCGACGGAATAGGTGACCGTGGAGTTCTCCTTGACGCGCCAGTCGTTGATCTTGAGGTAGTTATCCACAAGGTCCTTATAGTTCAGAAGCGCGGAATTGACGTTACGGACTTTCTCGCGCTGCTTGCGGTAAAGGATATACGCCTTCGCCACGTCGGCATAGCCGGACTCGGAGAGCACCTTCTCCACGGAGTCCTGGATATCCTCAACGGCGATTTTGCCGTCTTTGATCTTTTCGTCAAAATCCGAGGTCACGCGCAGGGCGATCATATCGATCACGGTGGGGTGATACTGTTTTTCCGCAGCCTCGAAGGCTTTGGTGATGGCGGCGCTGATTTTCGATATGTCAAAATCAACGAGCTTGCCGTCTCTTTTTACGACGCTGTACATACTTCCTTCTCCTTTTTCAATACGCTGTTCCGTCTGTTTTTATTCTCTTTTTTTTCGTTTTTTCACCGGTCCTGCCGAAAGGAAAGGACAAAAAAGAAAAGTCCCCGGCGCATTGTCCGCTCGGAGCGGACGCAAAATCAATTATATGCGCTGCGGAAACTTTTGTCAATATATTGTGGTCTAAAATTGTGTAAAATCTATATCTTGTTTTTTAGTCAATTCCACGAAGCTGCGTTTCAGGCACATAAAAAGATACGATCTGTGCGAATTTACGCATCTCATCTCCGGTCGGCGCGTGCAGATTTCCAAACGGAACAGAGTCGCGGTCGGTGAAGCATTGCAGAAAATACCGCCTCGCGCCGCGGATCCACTCGCCGATCTTTTCAAAGTCCGCTTCTTCGTGAAATTCCTTCACGACCGTGGTGCGGAACTCGTAATCCGTATCGCCCCGCATCAGGATCCCGATACTCTCGCGGATCGGCGCGAGGTCGACTGTTTCCATGCCGCAGGTCACGGCGTACTTTTCGGGGCTGTTCTTGATATCCATCGCGACGTAATCGACAAGCCCCGTATCCAGCATATCCCGCAGCAGCGCGGGGTGAGCGCCGTTGGTGTCGAGCTTCACGCCGAAGCCCAAATCGCGGATCTTTTTCATCAGCTCCGGCAGGTCTTTATGCAGACAGGGCTCGCCCCCGGTGAAGGCGACGCCGTCGAGAAGCCCTCTGCGTTTTTCGAGAAAAGACAGCAGCTCCGCGTCGTCCGAGACCGGCTGCGCCGTGCCGTCGATCAGCTCAAAGTTGTGGCAGAACGGGCAGCGGAAATCGCACCCGCCGAGAAACACCGTGCAGGCGACGCGCCCGGGAAAGTCGAGCAGGGTCATTTTTTGAAGGCCGTGGATTTTCATAGCCGGACTCCTTTCAAATTCTGATTTATCGGGATGTTAGGCAATAGGCAGCAGGCAATAGGCATTAGGTAACAACCGAGGCGCACTGCGTAAAATTGACAAGTCTATTGCCTAATGCCTAATGCCTGTAAATCCTGATTTATCGCTCCGCGATAAATCAGAATTAATTATACGCACTCTCAAAATCTTCCCCGCCGTTCAGGCGGTCGATCAGCTTGAGCAGGCCGTCCCTGCCGTGCGCTTCCATCCATTCGGCGACTTCGTGCTTCGCGTTCAGATACCGGAACCGCCGCTCTTCTGCCGTGCCCGCGTAAAACTCCGCGGGTTCGTCCATATCCGCAAGGGCGACCGTGTTTTTCCCGTTGCCGGTCTGTTCCGCCCAGGCTTCTGGACCGTATTGCTCGCGATAATCGTTCTGCAGCGCGATCCCCTCGTCGAACCAGGTCGGGATCCGGCTCAACGCCCCGACCGAGAGCCGCCCGTGCAGTTCCGCGTGCGTGAGCTCGTGCGCCGGGACGTCGATATCCAGGTATTCGTCCGATACGGAAATATAATTTCTTTTCAGCGGGAACAATACGGTCTTCGTATCGTGGTCCCCGCCGAGCTTTTTGAGCAGCCGATCGTCGTCGCAGATGATGATCAACGTATGACCGGAGCTGCGAAGTTCGCCGAAATACGCCGCGACGCGGTCCTTCGCCTGTTCGATTAATGCGGCGGCGTCTTCCCTGCTTCCGACATAGCCTTTGTTGATATAGACGTTGTCAGAGAGTTTTTCGAAAGAATTCCTGCAGGGAACGCTCATGCGGTATCCGGCGGGATTAAGCTGAAAGAACCAAACCGCGGCAGCCGCGATCAGAAACAGGAACGAGCAGACGACGATCACAATGATTTTCTTTTTTTTGGTTTTCATAGCCGGACTCCTTTCAAATTCTGATTTAACGGCGAAGCCGTTAAATCAGAATTTACAGTCATTAGGCATTGGGCATTAGGCAATAGTCTTGTCAAATATACGCTGTGTGTTTCGGTTGTTACCTAATGCCTATTGCCTGCTGCCTATTGCCTTGCATCCCGATAAATCAGAATTTACACAGCTGCTAAAATATGCAGGTTCCGTATCTCCCCGTCGGCGACGCCGTCGTTTACCAAATACGCGTGCTTTTCAAGGTCGCCGCAGTTCGCCTTCGTAAGATCCTGTTCGATCAGCTCGTCGATGAGATCCGCGCACAGCCCCTCGATCACATCATACTTTTCCTCCGCCGTGTCCTCGCCGTTTCCGGTGCAAATCAGATACTCGAACAGCTCCGCCGAGAGCGCGAGCCGCGGCAGGGCGCGCAGGGCGCGGAAGCTCCATTTATAATAAGGGATATATCTATTGTTCAGCAGAAAGACCGCCGCGATCGCGTTTCTGACGAACTCGAACACCGCGAGCTGCGCCGCGGCCTCCTCGCCGTGCGCAAGGCAGCGGCGGTAATTATACTGCCCCGCCTGCGCCGCGAGCAGCAGATGCCCGGCGAGCTTTTTTTTACGGATATCCTCGGGATAGACCCGCAGGTTTTCGCGGATGCGCGTAATAAGACCGTAATTATCGGTCCAGATCTCGCCGTTCGTCGCCTCGGCAAGCGCCTGTCCGGGCAGGGCAAGCCATTGACCTACGGTCAGAACGCCGTCCGGGGAGCCGACCTTTTCGGCAAAGAATTCACCGATGCGCAGAACGCCGCGCCGCGCGCCGCCGACGGGCTGCATCAGCGAGCGGGAAGCGCCGCCGAATTCCTTCGGCAGCTTCGCGTAAGCGCGCTCGAGAAGAAACGCCGCGCGGCGGTCGACGACGTCTTCCCCGGGCAGAAAAATACAGAAGCCCGGTTCGAAATCGTGATCGCGCGAAGCGTCGTCGTCGAAGCCGAAGCATTCGGAACCCGCGCCGCAGAGACCGACCGCAAGAAACCCGAGCAGCTCGGGGAACTGCTCGGTCAGCATCGGCTCGCCGTATTCCTTATAATATGCCTTTGATAATTCCAGACCGTTCATTTGCATCTGCGAACCTCAACGCTGAGCTGACGGGAGATAAACGCAGCGATCTTTTTCTGCGCCTTGCGCGCCTCGGGGAAGATCTGATAGACCGGGTACGCATGGAACATCCGGTCGCCGACAAGCAGCTCCGCCTCCACGCCCGCCGCGCGGAATTTTTCCGCCAAAGTCTGCGCCTCGCTCAACAGCATCTCATCGCCGCCGACGGTGATGAACAGCGGCGGATAAGTCTCATCGTAATCGCCCAGCACCGGCGAAATATACGGATCGGTTCGATCGTGATCGCCGAACCACATATACAGCTCGCTCTGCCCGAGGAGTTCTTTGACCTCCTCGCGGGTGAGCGTCTTCCCCTTGATGCCGAACACGGGATCGACCTTATAGTTATAAACGTAGGAATCCCCGCTCGCGGTCATATCGATCCACGGGGACATCAGCACGCAGGCCTTGGGCATCGCCCTGCCCGCGTCGTGCAGCCGCATCAGCAGATCGAGCGTCAGGTGCCCGCCTGCGCTGTCGCCGACTGTGACGATATGCTCGGGTTTGAAGCCCATTTCCAGAAGCTTGTCCCAGACCTTCTGCGTGTCGTCGAGCGCCGCGGGAAACGTATACTCCGGCGCGCAGCGGTAATCGAAATGGATCACCGTGCCGCCGCCGCTCGCCCTGGAATACCGCTTGTTCGACAGGCGGTAATAGAACATCATGCGGGAGATATACGCGCCTCCGTGGATCACGAGCACCGCGTTGTCGCTGCCGCCTTTTTTCGGCGAAAAGAGCTCTATCGGCACGCCGTCGGCGTCGGTTTTACGGAAGCGGTAGCCGATCGGCGGGATATAATGCCGGAACAGCGGCTCCATGCTGCGCAGATCCTTGACGATATTCTTCTTCTTTTCTTTCACGACGACGGGATTGACGTTGCCCGCCGCCCGCGCGATGAACGCGAATACTCTGCCGGGAATGCTTGCCATAACGGTACCTCCGTGATTGTTAAATGAGGAATGAGGAGTGAGAAATGAGGAATGTCGGAAGTCGCTCCGCGACGATTCAATGGACAATGGACAATGGATAATGGACAATGAAGGACGGGCTCTCGCCCGTACCCAAATTTAAGAAAGCGGAGTCATTTTGTTTTTCAATAAAACATATCCATTATCCATTGTCCATTATACATTGTCGGACGCAGTCCGACCGTAGATCTCCTTCGCCCGGCGCTCCAGCTCCTTTGCGGCGAGGAAATATCCGTAAAACGAAAACGTCGGCGCGCATTTTTCGCAAACAAAGGCGTAATAGCCGTCCTGCGGGGCGTCGGGTCTGTCGAGCAGTTCCCACGCTCTGTCAAGCAGCTCGCAGACCTGCGTTTCGGCGGCTTCCGCGCCCAGCTGCGCGGTAACGGTATCCGCCTTGTTGAGATACGTGATCGCCTGCTCGAGTCCGCCGCCGGGCACCTTCGCCATCGCCGCAAGCGCTTTTTCATAAAGCGCGTACGCCTCGTCGTATTCGCCGAGGGCGGTCTTGACGAGCGCCATATTGTTATAAAGCCCGCCGAGCAGACGCGGATCGGTGTTTGCGTTCGCTTCGTAGACGGTTTTCGCTTTTTCAAAATATGAAAGAGAGAGAGCGTTCTCGCCGAACGCGTTATACGCCGTGGCGATATTGGTATAGGTCGTGCCTGCGCTGACCGAGCCGTCGAAGCCGATCTCGCCCAGAAGCCGCAGCGCCTCTCCGGCGCTTTCAAATGCCTTTTCCCGGTCGCCCACCTTGCGGTAATGGCCCACCAGCTCATTGCGAACCATCAGCTCGCCGCGCTTATCCCTGCCGGCCTGCGCCTCCGCCAGCCAGTAGAGAAGATGCTGCCCGGCGCCCGCATAGTCCCGGCGGCTCATATATTCGTCCATTTTTTCGATCACCCGCTGCTGGGGGATCGGCTTTATCGTTTCGGCTGCGCCGAGAGGATCCCCGCATAAAAGACACGCCGGCTCGAGGTAGTCTTCGGGGGAGAGGATCGGATTGTTGGGCATGGGGGGCTCCTTTCAAATTCTGATTTAGCGGGTTGACGATCTGTAGGGGCGGGCATGACCGCCCGATCGACGCTGAAGGCATCCCCGTCCTTGCGACGGGGGTGGCGAAGCGGAGAAATTGTATATTCAACAACGATTTAACCTCTTTGCAGTCCTCACCCATCCACAAGGGATGGGACTCGGAACGCAAGCGGGCGGTCATGCCCGCCCCTACAATCCGTGTGTCCAACAAGTCGCTAAATCAGAATTTACTCCAGCGGTACGTTGACGTCATACCTCGTGTGCCAGATGCCGGTGGCGAAGTTGCGGGCGCGGAACAGCACTTCATCGTCGTAGACCTCGATCATATAGCCGGTGCCGTTGAGGATATAGCCGCGCAGGCTGAAATACATATAGCAGGGCAGATTCACAAGATGGATGCCCTTATACTCTTCAATGCTCGCGTAGCCGCGGAACGACGCCTCGTCCGCCGAGGAAAATCCGCTGTGGATATGCCCGGTGATATAGAATACGTTATCGTATTTCACAAGGATCTCCTCGACCGCGTCGGACTGGTTGCCCAGACCGCCGGTCTGCGGATCGTAATCCTTATCGCCCCAGGTCTTCGGCAGACCGTGGGTCTGGTTGATCGGCCAGTGGCAGAACACGAAGATCGGCTTGCCGCTTTCGGCGGCTTCGCTCATCTCTCCGTCGAGCCAGGCAAGCTGCGTATCGCTGACGTAGGCGTTGGTGTGGTCGTATTCGGAAGCGAGGAAGATCAGCTTATAGCCGTTGAGCTCCTGCGAATAATACGGCGTTTCGGTCTCGACGCCGCCGAGCTCTTTTACAAAGGATGTAAAATTGCCGATCATCGCGCTGTAGTCGCCGTCCGTCACGTCCTCGGTCCAGGTATCGTGGTTGCCCTGCACGGGGAAGATATTCTGCGCGGGGGTCCTGCCCTCGAATGCCTTGAGCACGCGGTCATACTGCTCCGCATAGCCGTGGTCGGTGATATCGCCGGTGATCAGAAGTGCGTCGATGGGCGTATAGGATTTTTCCATATCCTCAAGACCCAGCTCGAGCATCGCCTGACGGATCACACTGTCCTGCACGTGCGTATCGGAGATCACGGACATATTCAGCCGGATCTCTTCCTGATTTTTTGCCTTGAAGTAGTCGTTCATATGCCCCACAAAAGGCATGGCGAACACGTTCGCGATCGCAAGCACGACGGAAAGAATGACTTTTATAATGCTTATCATAGAAATAACGTCCTTTCAGAAACATATTCGGCAACTTCGATTTTATCATATTCTTCAAATAAGTACAATTACTTTTTTATATAAAAAAAAGGACGGTTTTTTGTTCCTTATTTCATATTGACTTTGGTTTACGGTTAAATTATAATTTCCTCAAACTCATATTTTAATTTTATATGATTGGATAATACTTCATTATGACAAAGAAGTTCGATCATCTGAAAATCGTATCGTTCGGCGGCAAAGCGGGCTTCCTGGCGGAAAAGTGTTTTCCGCGCCTGACTTCGACGCTGTATCTGACGTATATCCGGCTCATTTCGGAGCGCAGCAAACGGAAATACATCGACGCCTGCCTTTCCGCCGACAAGTCGCCCCTGATGTGCGTGGAGGTCGAGACGATCAACAAATGCAACGGCGTATGCTCCTTTTGCCCGAATAACCGCCGCACCGATAAACGGCCTGCGCAGGTCATGCGGGAAGACGTTTTTCGCAAGATCGTGACCGATCTCGCCGCGCGGGATTATAACGGTATTTTTTTCTTCAACGGAAACAACGAGCCGTTTCTCGATAAATCCATCTGCGACAGGATCGACTACGTCAGGAAGATGCTGCCCCGCGCGCGGCTGGAGATTTTCACGAACGGCACTCTGCTGACCGACGCGATCCTTGACAGGATCGCCGGCAAGCTCGATCTTCTTCTGATCAACAATTACTGCGAGGACTATACCCTCAATGAGGGCTCGAAACGCGCGATCGCGCATTACCGCGCGAATCGGGAGAAATACGGAGATATGGAGGTCATTGTCGAATACCGATACGTCCGTCAGCTTCTTACAAACCGGGGCGGCGAAGCGCCGAACAAAAAAAACAGCTCACGAATTTACCGCTCGCTGTGTCTTGTGCCGTTCGAGGAATCTTATATTTTCGCCGACGGCGTAATGGGCCTTTGCTGCAACGAGACGCGGCGGCTCGTCGAATTCGGCAGCGTAACGGAGAACGACATTTTCGATCTGTTCAATTCTCCCCGTCTGCAGGAGATACGGCGGCAGCTCGCGCAAGGACGGGATCATTGCGAATTCTGTAAATACTGCGATTTTGAAAGCCGCGGACAGCGCGGCGTGGTCTGGATCAGAAAATTCGAGGATAAACTGAAGCAGCAAAAACTCTCCTGATCGCATACCGGACTCCGACTGCCGCTCAACGGCAACAACGAAGCGTTTCCGGATTCGCAGATATGCGAACGCGTCGCCTACGCCCAGGAGAAGCTGCCTGCGGCGACGCTGATCATTTTCAGCAACGGGACGCTTCTGACCGACGCGATCCTCGACAGGATCGCAGGGAAGCTCGACGAGCTGCTGATCAACGATTACAGCGAGCGTTACCGCCTGAAGGAAGGGGCGGCGCGCGTCCGGGATCATTATCTGAAAAACAGAGAAAAACGCCGCATCCGATGGCTTGATTCTTATTTAAAACGATCGTCTGACAAATAAAACGCTTTCAGGAGGATTATTTTTATGGCTTTTATCAGAGACAGAAAAGAAGAGCGGACCGGTTTCCAGTGCGGGCAGATGCCGCAGGACAGATCCGATTTTCAGAACGACTTCGTCATGGTCTACCGCGTGGACGATTCGACGCTCGAGCGCATCCGCCTGTTCCGAGAGCGGGGTTACATCATCCACCTGATGACGGGCATCGCGTGGGGGCATTATCAGGATTATCTTTACGGCAGATGGGACGGCCGCGAGCACTGGGACGAGGCACAGACCGACCGTTTCGGCAATCACATCCTGCATAACCCGGATATCCCGTATATGGTCCCGACGGTCTCGTTCGCCGATTATCTCACCGAAAAGCTGAAGGTCGCAGTGGACGCGGGCGTGGAGGCCATCCACGTCGAGGAGCCCGAGTTCTGGGACCGGGGCGGCTACTCCGAGGCGTTCAAACGCGAATACAGAATGTATTACCGCGAGGACTGGAAGGCGCCGCACGAGAGCGTCGACGCGAAGTATAAATGCTCGAAGCTCAAGGCGTATCTCTATACGCGCACCATCGACCGCCTCGCCTCCTCGCTCAAGGAATACGCGATGACGAAGCACGGCAGGGCGCTGCGCTTCTACGTGCCGACGCATTCGCTCGTAAACTACACGCAGTGGAAGATCGTCTCCCCCGAAGGAAAACTCGCGGACATCCCCGCCGTGGACGGCTGCATCGCGCAGGTCTGGACGGGCACCTCGAGAGAGAAAAACTGGTACAACGGCAGGTTCGCCGAGCGCACTTTCGAGACCGCGTTCCTCGAATACGGCGTGATGCAGGAGCTCGTCAAGGGCACCGGCAGAACGATGTGGTTCCTCAACGACCCGATCGAGGACAACCCGATCTTCGACTGGACGGATTACCGCGAAAACTACCTGCGCACCATCACCGCCTCGCTCCTGCACCCGAAAGTCAACACCTACGAGATCTGCCCGTGGCCGAACCGCGTATTTTACGACAAATACCCGAGAGGCGCAGAGAATGCGGAGCCGATCCCGCCGGAATACGCGACGATCCTCAACAACATGTTCCAGACGCTGGGCGCGATCGAGAACAAGGGCGGCGCCGAGGTGCGCGTCGGCATTCTCGCCGGCGACTGCCAGCTCTATCAGAGAGAATATCCCGACTGCGAATTCTCGGAAGAGATCAAGGAGCGCGTCGGCACGGTGCTCGTCGAGGACGAATCGCTCGTCAGACGCTTTGAAAACGAGCTGATGAAGTCCGAGACGCCCGACCGCGAGCTGATGCTCAGATTCATGTCGTCCAATGCGTTCCCGGCGTTCTTCTCGCTCGCGCTGCCGCTGCTCAAAGCGGGGATCCCCGTGCGTCCGGTGCTGCTCGACAACGCGCGCCGCTACGTCGGTTATCTCGACGATTACGACGTGCTGCTGATGAGCTACGAATACATGAAACCCGACTACCCGGATATCAACGCCGCCATCGCCGAATGGGTCCGCCGCGGCGGACAGCTCATCTACGCGGGCGACGGTTTCGACCCGTTCCACGGGATCAGAAGCTGGTGGACGGGCAAATACCCGACGGCGGCGGAGCATCTGTTTGAAATGCTCGGCGTGGAGCCGAAACGGGAAAAGGAGATCTTCGACTGCGGCAAAGGCACCGCCGCGGTCTGGAAGATCAACCCGAGCGTGTTCTCCTTCAGCGCCGAAAACGCGGACGCACTGCGCGCCTTCTTCGCCGACGTGCTCGCAAGGCAGGGCAAAAAAGCGGAATTCCGCAATTATCTTCTGCTCGAGCGCGGCGTTTACACGATCGCCGCCGTGATGGACGAGAGCGTCGACGACAAAGCGCTGAAGCTCGACGGGCTGTTCACCGATATGTATTCGCCCGACTTCGCCGTTCTGCACGGCGCGTCGATCGCCCCCGGTGAGAACAAAATGCTGCTGGATTACAGCCGCATCGAGGACGAAACGCTCTGCGTCGTCGGCACCTCGCTGCGCGTCAACGCGCTCGAAGAAAAGGACGGTGCGATCGTCGCCGACGTGCGCGGCGCGGCGGACTTCAGGGCGTATCTGCGCCTGCGTGTGCCGTTCAAACCGACCGAAGCGACAATCGACGGCGCCCCCTGCGCGCTCACATACGACGAGGATACCCGCACCGCGCTGGTGTCGTTTGAGAGCGTCGTAGGGGAGAGGAAGATTGTGCTGAAATAAATCAGTATTTCGGATATCGGGGTTCGGATTTCGTGAATCGTGCCTGTGCATTCGACGATTCGTGCTTTTTCCCAGCCTCGCGGCGCTCATTCTATGATTGAAGCCACAGTTCGGGCACGATATCCGATCCCCGATCCCCGATATCCGCGAACAAAACGCCCCGATAAATCAGTATTTCCCGAAAGGAAACCATCCCATGCCAACTTCAAATAACCGTCCCCTCCTCCGTGTCGCGGTGATCTCCGATCTGCACATCGACCGACGCCACTGGCGCGCGCGGCGGCTCGAACGGGCGCTCGCGAGAATGGAGCGTTCGGAACACATCCCCGATCTGCTGATCGTGCCCGGCGATATCACCGACAACGGCGAAGAGGGCTCGTGGCAATGCGCCGCGCGCAGCTTTGCGAAATACCGCCCCGCCGGGCTTGTCCTGTTCGCCATCGGCAACCACGACACCGACGGCGGCGAGACCGGGCAGCGCAATTTCATTCAATATACGAATAAGATCTGCGGGCTCCGGCTCGAAAAGCCCTATTATTCCCGCGCCGTGAACGGGATCCCGTTCCTGTTCCTCGGCAGCGAGGGCTCCGCGCTCGACGCGGTGCTTTCGGAAGAACAGATCGCGTGGTTCGAGAACGAAGCCGCTGCCGCCGCCGAAACCGGCAAGCCGGTCTTCGTGATCTGCCATCAGAGCTTCAACGGCACCCACGGTCTGCCCTACACCTGGAACCGCGATCACTCCGCCACCGACCCCATGGAGGGCGGCATCGGCGTAAAGAACGACAGGATCAGGGCGATCCTGTCGCAATACAGAAACGTTTTTTATATCAGCGGACATATTCACGAGGGGCTCTGCCGCGGAAAGAGCGAGAACGGCTATACGTGGAGCTCCGTGGAGGACCTGAACGGGATCCGCCTGATCAACGCGCCGTGTTTTATGTTCCCGAATCACGACGGCGATCCCATGCCCGGCAAAGGCTATATGCTCGAGATCTTTGACGACCGGGTCATACTGCTCGGGCGTGATTTCCTGCGCGGCACATGGGAACCGAATTTCGTTTACTCGTTCGTTCTTTCCTGACGGTCGACGGTCTACTGTCTACAGTCGACAGTCTTCAGTCCCGGTAACCGGCAACTAAGTAACCACTGATTAATTCACATCTGAAGATTCGGCACGCACCTTGCTTGCATCTTTTCCGTCATATCGCCCAAAAATCCCTTGAAAGGCGACAGCCTTCCTGCGGTCTTTTTGAACAATCTGACGAAAAATCTGACGGCGC
>JAFRPB010000230.1 GCA_017429345.1 Clostridia bacterium
CGGATTGCGCAGTAGATTTTTTCGTCAGATTGTACAGATTCTCCGCAGGCAACCTGACGGTTGGCAAGGAGAAGATGTGCAATATGACGGAACAAAGATCAAGCAAGACGCGCATTCGTATTTGTGCGGTGTTGCCCTAAGAAGGTTCAGCAATGAGCGACGAAGAAAAAAAGGTTCCGGAAATGACAGACGCGGATATGGAACGCGTCAGCGGCGGCGGCGATCCCGACGACGAGTGGATCATCGTGAATCCCCACACGCCGGAAGAACTGCACGGTCCTGAAAATGTTGACCGGAAGAATTCATGTCCTTCGACATACATGAATCATAAGCATTATCCTTCCTCAAAGGTGCCGCCCGACAAGTTCGGATTTATGCTTTGCGATCTGTGCAACAAATGGTTCCCGCCGACATATATGTGAGATACCCCTTTTCGCGCGGCGCCGCACATCTCGGATGTGCGGCGCCGAAGTTTGTCGCAAGTGTTTTTAACAGGTTGTTCGGGATGAAAGGCAATAGGCGACAGGCATTAGGAAACAACCGGAGCACACAGTGTATATTTGACATGTCTATTGCCTAATGCCCAATGCCTAATGCCTTGACCAAAGAGCGATAAATCAGAATTTGTTCACTTTAGCGGTTTAAACTAAAAAAGCGGAGATAATTCGGTAAAAAGTGCCGAATTTCGTCCGCGCAGACTTTTTTCGCTTGACAAACACCTCTTTTCAGCCTATTATATCATACATACGACAAAGGCATTGATGGAGAAGGAGTAGGGCGAAGGGCGTCCCCAGAGAGCCGCCGGGTGGTGCAAGGCGGCGTCGCTCCCGTTTGAAATACATCTCCGGAGCCGCGCACCGAAACGGTTTTTCCGTCCCGATCGGGGAGAAGGACCGCGTGTAGATTGCGACGGGCGCGACCGTTATATCGCACCGCGAGGCGATCCGGTTTCCGGATCGTGAAGCCGGGTGGTACCGCGACAGATAGACACATTCTGCCGCCCCGACGACCGAAAGGTCAAGGGGCGGCGGTTTTTTTGTAAATGAAAAATGAAGAATGAAAAATGAAAAATGAAGGACGGACTCCGTCCGTACCTGATTATAGATGCGGGTAAACTTTATTCCAAGAAAAACTTCTGCATTCTCATTGTTCATGCTTTTCCAGGAACCACCCCTGCCGTCTATAAAATAAAAAGGCGCGAAGCGCTTTTCCGCAACTCCACTCTTCACTCTTCACCCTCCACACTTTCTATAAATTCAAGCCGTGCAGCAGCTTCCGACATTCCTCATTCCTCACTCCTCATTCCTAATTATAATCCAAGCCGCGCAGCGGCTTCCGACTTACACCTTACACCTTACACCTTATACCTCACTTCTCACTGTTCACTTGTCACATTTCACATTTCACTTTTTCGACGAAGGAGAAAACACCATGCCCATCACCGAACTACTCACAAGAAACGCGACCTACTTCAAAAACGACGTGGCGCTCGTGGAGATCAATCCCGAGGTCAAGAACGTGCCGCACGTGACCTGGCGCGAATACTCGCTGATCGAGTCCGACCGCTCGGGCGCGTTCCGCAAGCAGCTCACCTGGGGCGAGTTCGACGTGCGCGCGAACCGCTTCGCGAATCTTCTGCTGACCCGCGGCATCAAGAAGGGCGACAAGGTCGCGATTCTGATGATGAACTGCATCGAGTGGCTGCCGATCTATTTCGGCGTGCTCAAGACCGGCGCCATTGTCGTGCCGCTCAATTTCCGGTATACCGCGGAGGAGATCCGCTACTGCCTCGATCTTGCGGACGCGGACGCGCTCGTGTTCGGACCGCAGTTCATCGGCAGAGTCGAGGAGATCCTCGACAAGATCCCGAAGGTCAAGAACTGCTTCTATGTCGGCGAGGACTGCCCCTCGTTCGCGGACAGCTACGAGAAGCTGATCGCCTACTGCTCGACGCAGGCGCCCTCCGTCTACATCACCGACGACGACGACGGCGCGATCTATTTCTCCTCGGGCACGACGGGCTTCCCGAAGGCGATCCTGCACGCGCACCGCAGCCTTGTGCATTCGGCGACGGTGGAGCAGGCGCACCACGGGCAGACAAAGGACGACGTATTCCTCTGCATCCCGCCCCTCTACCACACCGGCGCGAAAATGCACTGGTTCGGCAGTCTCCTCTCCGGCGGCAAGGCGGTCATCCTGCGCGGCGTGAGCCCCGAATGGATCATCCGCACCGTCTCCGAGGAACGCTGCACCATCGTCTGGCTGCTCGTGCCGTGGGCGCAGGATATCCTCGACGCGATCGACGACGGTAGAATCGTTCTGAGCGAGTACCAGCTCGACCAGTGGCGTCTGATGCACATCGGCGCGCAGCCCGTGCCGCCGACGCTGATCAAGCGCTGGAAAAAGGTCTTCCCGAAGCACGATTACGACACGAATTACGGACTGAGCGAATCCATCGGCCCCGGCTGCGTGCATCTCGGCGTTGAGAACGTGCACAAGGTCGGCGCGATCGGCGTGGCGGGCTACGGCTGGCAGGTGCGCATCGTGGACGAGAACCGGACCCCGATCGAAAGCGGCGTAGGCGAGCTCGCGGTCAAGGGTCCCGGCGTGATGAAATGCTATTATAAGGACCCGAAGGCGACCGCCGAGGTGCTTGACGGCGAAGGCTGGCTCTACACCGGCGACATGGCGGAGCGCGACGCGGACGGTTTCATCTATCTGGTCGACCGCAAGAAGGACGTGATCATCACCGGCGGCGAGAACATCTACCCGGTACAGATCGAGGACTTCCTGCGCGCGCACGACGCGATCAAGGACGTTGCGGTCATCGGCCTGCCGGACAAGCGCCTCGGCGAGATCACCGCGGCGATCATCGAGGTCAAGCCCGACCGGACACTGACCGAGGAAGAGGTCAACGAGTTCTGCATGGAGCTGCCCCGCTACAAGCGCCCGCGCAGGGTCATCTTCGCGAAGGTCCCCCGCAACCCCACCGGCAAGATCGAAAAACCCGTGCTGCGCAAAATATATTGCGGCGAGAGCGTCGTCGCGCAGCAGAATGAGATAGAGTATAAGGGATAAGTCCCGAGTCCCGAGTCCCGAGTCCCGAGGCGAAAGACTGAAGACCAAAGCCCGGGATTCAGAGGCAACGCTTCTGAATGCCCCCGGATATCCGATCCCCGGATATCCGATCCCCGATATCCGATCCCCGATATCCGATCCCCGATATCCGATATCCGAAATCCGATATCCGAAATCCGCATCCTATTCCCCCACAATCAAGGAGGTAATTGATATGATCCTGACAATCGTAATGATCGTTCTGTTCTTCGGCGTAATGATCGGCGTCGGCATCAACAGCCGCCGCCACGCCACCGACGTCAACGGCTTCGTGCTCGGCGGCAGGACCGTCGGCCCGTGGCTGACCGCGTTCGCGTTCGGCACGTCCTATTTCTCGGCGGTCATCTTCATCGGCTACGCCGGGCAGTTCGGCTGGCGCTACGGCGTTTCCGCCACTTGGGCGGGCCTGGGCAACGCGTTCATCGGCTCGCTCCTTGCGTGGGTGATCCTCGGCAGACGCACGCGCATCATGACCCAGCGCATCGACTCGAAGACCATGCCCGACTTCTTCGGCAAGCGCTTTGATTCCGACGCGCTGCGCATCGTCGCCTCGGCGATCGTGTTCATCTTCCTGATCCCCTACACTGCGTCGCTGTATAACGGGCTTTCCTCGCTGTTCAACATCTCGTTCAACATCCCCTACTGGGTGATCATCGTCGTCATGGCGGCGCTGACCTGCGTCTACGTCATCGTCGGCGGCTATATGGCGACCGCGATCAACGACTTCATTCAGGGCATCATCATGCTCGTCGGCATCGTAGCGGTCATCGTCGCGGTGCTGAAGGTGAACGGCGGCTTTGTGGAGTCGCTCAACGCGCTCTCGCAGATCCCGGCGGAGGGCACGGTCAAAGCGGCGGAGGGCACGCAGGGCGTGTTCGCTTCGTTCTTCGGTCCCGACCCGCTTGCGCTGCTGTTCGTCGTGATCCTGACGAGCCTGGGCACCTGGGGCCTGCCGCAGATGGTCGGCAAGTTCTACGCGATCAAGAACGAGGAATCCATCAAAAAAGGCACGATCATCTCCACGATCTTCGCGATCATCGTCGCCGGCGGCTGCTATTTCCTCGGCGGATTCGGCAGACTCTTTGATTCCGAAGCGATCCACAACGGCGACAAGATCGTCTACGACAAGATCGTACCCGCGATGCTCTCCGCGCTGGACGGCACCGGCTTCGGCAAGATCATCATCGGTATCGTGATCGTGCTGGTGCTCGCCGCGTCGATGTCCACGCTCTCCTCACTCGTGCTGACCTCGAGCTCCACCCTGACGCTCGATCTGATCGACCGCAAGGGCAAGCTCGGCGAAAAGAAAAAGCTGCTCGTCATGCGTCTGTTCGTTCTGTTCTTCGTGATCGTCTCGGCGGTGATCGCCATCGTCAAGGACGCGAACCCGACCTTCACCTTCATCGCGCAGATGATGGGCGTTTCGTGGGGCGCGCTCGCGGGCTCGTTCCTCGCGCCGTTCCTCTACGGCCTGTATTGGAAAAAGGCGACGAAGGCGTCCGTCTGGGCGTCCTTCGTGTGGGGCGTCGGCGTCACGCTCGTGCAGCTGCTGCAGATGTTCGGCGTGTTCACCGCCGACAAATCCACCGTGTTCGGCTACATATTCTCCTCGTCGATCAATTCCGGCGTGGTCGCGATGCTCGGCGGCCTCGTGATCGTGCCGCTGGTGAGCCTGTTCACCCGCAAGCCCGACGCGGCGATGGTGGACGACGCTTTCGCGGGCTACGACAAGAAGGTCGAAGCCGCGCAGAAGCATTCGCTTGACTGATCCGATTTCCGATGTCCGAACTCCGATGTCCGGATTCCGGAGAATAACGATCCGTAATATAGCAAAAGAACGGCAGATCCGCAGGTATGACCCGGATCTGCCGTTCTTTTGCTTGATTTTTTCATACCGACGGAGTATAATGAAAATACAGCGTACGATTCATCTGACACTGTTGCATTCCCGGCACGCAGCCGGTCGGCATAATAAAACAAAGGAGAAAAGTCATGAAAACATTCTTTATGCGATTCACCGTACTCTTCACCATGATCGCCCTCGCGTTCATCTGCACCTTCAACGGCTATGACAAGGCAGGCTCCGCCTACAGCGCGCAGGATTCCGACGCCGTTCTGATGGACGCAGCCGTCGTCGCGGATCTGCACACCAGAAGCGCGATCAACCGCGACGAGAACGCCGTTCTGACGAAGCTGTTCTCCGGCATTTCCAAGAGCGAAACGAAGCTGAACGCGCTCGTGTTCGCCGGCGACATCACCAACAACGGCACGAGAGACGAATACCGCTGCCTTGCCGCGATCCTGAAGCGCTACAACAAGGCGGACCATCTGATCGCGGCGACCGGCAACCACGACGCCCGCGGCGACATGGACGAAGAAGACTACGAGGAGAATATGGAATGCTACTACGCGTTCCTTTCGGTCATGGGCGTCGAGACCGACAAGCCCTACTGGTCGCAGGACGTGAACGGCTACCGTTTCATCGTGCTCGGCTCCGAGGATGAAGAGAAAGACCGCGCATATATCACCGACGCGCAGATCGAATGGCTCGACGCGCAGCTCTCCGCAGCCGACGAGAGCGGCAAGCCCGCGTTCATCATCTGCCACCAGACCATCGACCACACCAACAACGTGGACAATTACTGGTATTACGACGGCTCGATCGGCGAGCGTTCCGACGACGTGCTGGCGGTCATCCGCAGCCACACCGACGCGGGGCTGCCCGTCGTGTTCATCAGCGGACACCTTCATTGCGGCTTCACGCAGTATTCCTTCGAGAATCCCTACCCGAACCTGTATTGTCTGAACCTGCCCTCGGGGCTGTATAACGAAGAATTCGGGCAGGGCGTCACTCTCGAGGCCTACGCCGACCGCGTGCTGATCCGCACCCGCAACTTCATCACCGGCGAGTGGATGGCGGACGAGTATACCGTGCCGCTGGCGTGAATTTTCGGGGATCGGGGATCGGATATCGGGGATCGGATATCGGGGATCGTGAACGGTTTTTCCGACGTCCGAACTCCGACACGCTGATAACCGTAACAGTAATATATAAATGCGACGGATCCAGACATTCTGTTCGCGTTCGTCTCTGTTTTATATTGACTTTCCGATGCCGACTGATTATAATTGACTCGGACGGCAAATAAAGCCGGGTCATATCAAAGAAACACGGAGGTTATTCATATGAGTCATGTTATTTTTAATCTTTTCCTCGTTACGATCCTCACCTTATTCGCAACATTCAACATCAATCCGTTTTCGGTGATCCAAACGCAGCCGGTCGGAGACGGCGATCCGAATACGCCGTATACTTTTTCGACCGAGCAGGATTACCTCGAGTATTATAATTATGCGAATTTTTCCGACCCGGATGATGAATGGCCGAATTATAGTATTTCCGCCCGGAAAAATGTGGTAAAAGAGGACGTCGCTGACGGTTATTACGTCACGCTTTTTAAAAACAAAACAGCTCAGATCAGAGGACTCACCGACCCGACGCAGGATGTCATTATTCCGTCGGAGATCGAAGGGTATAAAGTGACGGCGATTTATAAAATCATCAACTATCGTATGGATGAAAACTTAGATCAAACCATTAATTCCATAAAAACAGTCGTCATTCCTTCTTCCGTTGAGTATATTATGGAAGATGCTTTTAGTGATCTTATCAATCTGAAAAGCGTTCAGTTCGGCGGCAGAGAAAAGTATATGGGGCTCGGCGCATTTTCAGATTGCCGGAATTTAACAAATATCGTTCTGCCGGATTCTCTTGAGGCGATCCCGCCTGCCGCTTTTGCCGATTGTTACGGACTGACGAAACTTACTATCGGTAAAAATGTCAACTCTATCGGGTATAACGCGTTTGTGGATTGCTTTTTCTTAAAAAGCGTTACACTCCCGGATTCAGTCGTTTCATTGGGGCAGGAATGCTTCTGCTGGTGCAAATGTCTGACTTATGTTTATATCCCCGCTTCGGCGGAAGCGATCGATTCATCGGCGTTTTTACAAAGCAACAGAGTAACGATCCACGGCGAGGCGGGCTCTTATGCCGAGACCTTTGCCCAACAGAATGGCATCCCGTTTGTTGCCGGAAAATAAAATCACAAAAAGAAGTCATATTTCTCATGACAGTACCCCATGGTATGGATCAGTCATTTCTTTGGATCGCGATGTCGTGAGATCGTGTTGCGTGAAGTTGTGAGATCGTAAACGTTTTTTTCGACGTCCGAATTTCGATAAACACAGACAAACAACACAAACATAAAAAAGAGACGGATCCGGCTGTTTCGTTCGGACTCGTCTCTTTTTATATTGATTTTCCGGCGTCGCCGGAGTATAATTACGATGCAAACAACGATAAATCTGTTGTCTCCCGCAAGGGACTGACGTCTATAAAAATGATAAGGTGAACGCTGTGAAGAAAATACTGTGCATCGCATCAGCTCTCGTTATGATCGTTTTATTTTCCGCCGCAATGATCATAAAGTTCGACCCGATCGTCTCTCCGAAGCTCGATCGGGTGAGCTTTCACGATATCTGGGGCTCCGAAAACTGTTCGGGGAAATTAATGTACGGGGAAGTCAAGAACAAAGAGGGCAGCACCCATTTTCACATGGATGATATTCCGGAGAGCGAAACCTATCAGTCAATGCTGTCGTGCAAATATACAGCCCTTCCCGCCGCGGAAGCCCGACGGATCATTTTGTCTCAAAACCGGAAAAATACCGTGGCGGAGTTTCTCACCGTAGGGACAAAAGATCCGGCGAAGGAAGAAACAAGCTATTTTTCATTGAAGCATCTATACTATATCGAGTATCATGATTCCCATTATATGATCGCGGATTATGCGAACGACGGTCTGTATAGCATCAATCCGATCAAAGAATCGTGCCGGAACATTTCAGATCCGGACGAGTTTGCGGTTTCCGCGAAGAAAAAAGGAGCGTCACACGGATATACCGTCGTTTATCAGCTGGATCAGCCGATCGTTCCGCTGGAAAACGTGCGCTATAAAAGCAGTTTGAAGGAAGCGGCGGCTGTATTGAGATGGAATATGAAAGATTACGGAACGCTCGTATTTTATGCTTCCGTCGGCTTGGTCATTCTCTATGCAGCGATCGTTGTTTGCGTGAACAAACTGCTCAATCGATCCCGCAAAACGAAATCGGCAAAGAAAAGTCCGAACGGAACGCAAAAGAATCGCAGCAGGCACAAATCGTAAAAATAGCTTCCCGACGTCCGATTCCGGGGAATGACACATCACCACCCCCCTTTACGCACCGCGTATATTTTACACACCGGAGTTCGGAGCCCGGAAATCGGAGCTCGACATCACGATTTCACGATTTCACGACTTCACGATTTCACGCACAAAAACCGACGCGCCCCCGCACGGGAGCGCGTTTTTTATGTTTTTTTTGTTTTGATGTAAAGATCCGCCGATAAAATTCGACATATAGAGTGAGGACCTCAATAACAAAGGATGATCAGCCTATGAATGACGCGTCGATCGCGGCGCTTTACCGCGACCGCTCCGAGGCGGCGATCCGGGAAACGGAGAAAAATTACGGCGAAGTCTGTCTGCGCCTTGCGAACAACATTCTGCATAACGAATGCGACGCGCAGGAATGCGTCAACGACGCGTATCTCGCCCTGTGGGAATCCCTTGCGGATCGGGAGCCGCCCCGATATTTCAAAGCGTATCTTCTTCGCATCGTTCGTTATATTGCATACGATATGCTGAAAAAACGGACGGCGCAGAAGCGCGGCGAAGCGCGCCCCATGCCTCTGGAGGAGCTGGCGGAAATCCTGCCCGATCCGCGCACGCCGGAGCAGGAGCTTGACGCGGCGGCGCTCACAGAGGCGCTGGAAGTTTTTCTGCTCGGGCTGCCGCAGCGGCACCGGTACATCTTTCTGCGGCGGTATTTCTACTGCGACGGCGTCTCGGAGATCGCGGCGGCGCTCGGCGCGCCGGAATCGACCGTTTCCGTCACGTTGAATCGGGTAAAAAAGAAGCTGAAAGCATATCTGGAAAAGGAGGGATTTTCGGTATGAATCCGCTGTTCAAGGCGCTCGGCGACATTGACGGCGCACTGATCGAGGAAGCAGACGCGCCGCCGGAAAAGCAAAAGCGGTTTTATTTGCTTCCGTTCACCGTCAGCGCCGCTGCTGCTGCGGCGGTCGCGGGCCTGTTCCTGCTGAACGCGCAGAAAACGCCGCAACTCCCACTGACGCCGCAGACCGCGCAGCCGACCGCCGTCGTGACAATCACGCAGACAGATCCCGCTCCGTCCGCCGTCACCGACGCAGCTAAAACCGCACCGACAGGCACGGAAACGTCCGTTCTCCAAACGGTAACGACCGCGCCTCCGGCAAGAGAACCGACCGCGCCGCAGACAACGACCTCGCCGACGACGCAGCCCACGACGCTCCCGACGACGCACCCCACAACTGCACCGACCACACAGCCTACGACCGCGCCAACCACACCAACCACACAGCCCACGAACACACAGACGACACATCGCACGACCACGCCAACCGCGGCAGTGACGACAACGCAGCTGACGACTGAACACAAGGAAGCCCCTACCACAGAATCCACAGCCGTTTCTACGGAAGAACCGACCGATTTCTCTACGGAAGCACCGACTGCCGCACCTACCACAACTGTACCGGGCACTGTTTCCGCAACAGAGGGGCCGACGTCTCCAGACGACACATCCGGATATATTCTTTTCATCAACGGCGAAGCCTGTTTCTCATCGCAGGAGGCGGACATCAACGCATTCCGTGCGGAAAGCTATTTGGGGAAAGTGCTGTTATTCGCTTCACCGGAGGGGGACCTCAACGGCGAAGAAGAACCGTTGAACGAAGAACCGCCTCATATCAAATCTGCCTTTCCGGAACTGATCGGAGCAGACGTCTATCTGCTCGATCCGATTGGGGGAAACGAAGTGTTGCAAGGCACGCAGCCTCGGTATTATCTGGTTATAACGGCAGATCAAATTATGATATTCAAACATCAATAAAGCAAAGGAGTTGTTTGTAATGAAAAAGAAATTCAAGAGATTATTTGCGTTCGCAATGAGTATTATTCTTGTATGCGCGTCATTCGTTTTTGCCGCTTCTGCGGAAGACCGGGGCAAGATCCTCGATGAAGAACTGAAAGAAATCATGGCCGCCGCGTCCGATGATGATATCATAAATAAAGTATTCATCGGTTTGGAAACAGGTTTTGATAAATCGGAGTTTGAGGCAAAATACGGTACCGGCGACGAATATATTGCGGCGATCTCCGCGTTCTTCCGGGATCATACCGATCGGTTCATTGAAAAACTACCCGAAGATCTGAAAGCGGATATCGACCATACGGATCCGTATGCCGCCTGCATCTGGTTCAATACGACCGCAAAAAATATCTACCGTCTTTCCGAATACGAAGAAGTTACGGGGATAGGATACGGTGAGTATACTATGCATGCCGAAGAAACGTATAGTATAATTGATGAAGATCTTATTGATCTTTTAAACAACGCAAATGAAGACGATGTTTTTTCCGTTGGTGTAGAACTGAATTATCAGTTTGATGAATCAACAGTTCAGCAGCCGGACAACAAAGATGCAGCAGAATGGAAGAATTACAGGCAGCGTCTCATTGAAGCCGCAAATGAGTTTTACACTGAAAAAAATACTTCCTTTTGCGAAAGTATAAAAGATCTGGTTACAGTTACGGAAATTGACACTCTTGGAGCTGTTTTTTGGTGTGATATCACAAAAGAGAATATCTACAAGATTTCCGAAAAAGAGGAAGTCATCCATATTTTTCTGGATAACATGACGCCGGTTGCAGTTCCGGTAGAAACAACCGAGCCGCAGCATGAAGATGTTCCGCTCGCACCGCTCGGAGATGTGAATCTTGATATGAAAGTCACCGCGGCGGACGCAAGAGAGATCCTGCGGTATGCAGCACAACTTTCCAATAACGTCTATAACAGAGAGAACGCCGATTTGAATTCTGACGGAAAAATCAATGCGGCAGACGCCCGGCTCGCGCTCAGGACAGCTGCCAGGCTTAACGCAAACAAAGAAGTACCCGGTGAAGCCGCCGTCGATAAGAGCAAGCTCGACATCCGCGAGCTGTCCGGAAGCAATGTTTACGATCTTTCCGATCCGCGGCAGCTGGTCGCAAGTATGAGTTATGTATTTGCCGCAAAGGTGCTGCGCGCAGTAGATTATCAGACCGAGTTCAATAAAGCGGCAACGCCCGACGATGTGCGGGAGATAAAAGACGAAGCGATGACGTTCCTTGAGATTGAGGTCGTTGAAAACCTGAAAGGGAACCTGAAACTCCACACAAGGATCCCGTATTTTAAAGCAGGCGGCGTCACAGCCGATAAAAAATACATCGAGCTGTTTGAACACGATCTGATCCCGGAGGAAGGTAAATACTACGTGTTCGTCGCCTACGCCCGCGAAGGCGGCACACTGATCGGCGGCTGCGAGTACGGATGCGCCGCGCTTGAGGATGGTATAACCGAAAAGAATCTCAATGAATCGTCAATCCTTCAAACCTATCGTGACGCGTGCGCAAATCCGGCGCCGGTAATCAACGACAGAGATTATCTGCACAATCTCGCGAAATACGACACAGATTTCGTCGGCTGACCGGCGAAAGAACCCGCCGCACCGTTCCCGAGAACCGGGCGCGGTGCGGCGGGTTCTTTTGTTTTTTCACGACGCCGACATTGACGATTCTTATAATGTGCAATTAATATATCCAAATAGGGAGAAAAATATGCAATTAATATATCAATATATATGTATAAAAGTGAAATTAATTGTTTATTTTTATTGACAAAAGGTGTAATTAATGATACAATACCCATATCCGAAGCGGGGAGAGTGTATTGTTTATGTACCGAAAAGCCGTTGAAAATCTGAAAAAATGGAACAGCAACCCGAGGCGCAAACCGATGATCGTCTGGGGCGCGAGGCAGGTCGGCAAAACGTATCTTCTCAAAGATATCTTTGCTGAAACTTATTATAAAAACACATATCTTTATATTGATTTCCGGGTGGAGGACGATATCCGCGATTACTGCGAAAAGCATGTTTCCGCGAAGGAGATCACGGAATTTATCTCCGCGGTCAAAAACCAAAGGATCAACGAAAAGACTCTATTAATATTCGATGAGATCCAGGAATGCCCCGGGATCATTACGGCGCTGAAATATTTCTGTCAGGATATGCCGCAGATCCCCGTGCTCGCCACCGGCTCGATGGTCCGGATCAAGCTGCAGCGGCTGAACAGAAAGCGCGGCGCCGGAAGCGGCAAGCCGTTTCTTTTCCCGGTCGGAAAAATCAATCAGGTCACGATCTATCCGATGACCTTTGACGAGTATCTAATCAACGCAAACAAAACGCTGTATGACGCTGTCTGCAAAGCCTATGCGGCAAAGAAGCCGCTTCCCGACGCCCTGCACAGGCTTGCGCTTGACGAAATATATAAATACTTGCTGATCGGCGGTATGCCCGACGCCGTGCAGACCTTTCTTGACACCGGGAGCTATCTCGAATCGCGCGAGGTCCTGACCGATCTGTACGATAACTACCTGTCGGATATGGAGCTGTATCAGGCGAGCCCGGAGGCGCTGATCCGTTCCGGAAAAATATTCAAGGGGATCTTTGCGCAGCTCGATAAGGATTCCCGGAATTTCAAAGCCGGCCTGATCGAGACCGGCAGCAAAACGAGAGATATGAGATCTCCGATCGACTGGCTGACGATGGCGTATATCGTACACCAGTCCTTTCGTCTGGACGAGCATATAACGACGCCCTTTACCGAAAAAAACGAATCGGATTTCAGATTGTTTTTGGGCGACATCGGCATGTTCACCTACCAGAGCGGCGTCAATTCGGCGTCGTTTATCTCCGGCGACCCGAACAACACCCTTTCCGGCGTCTTCTTTGAGAATTTTATCGCAAACGAGCTGACGGCAGCGGGGATCAGGTTGTTTTATTGGTGCGGGAAAAGGAACGCGGAGCTTGAATTTATCGTCGAATCGGATAATAAGATCTATCCGATCGACGTCAAAAAAAACAGGGGAACGCTCAACTCCCTTGAGCACTTTTCACATCATAACAAGTACGAGACGGCGATCAAGGTTTCGGCAAATAATTACGGATATCACGCGGAGAAAAAGCTGCTGACCGTTCCGTTCTATATGTTTTTCCTTGTCGCCGACGATCTTGCCAACGGGACTCTGACGGTCTGATATATGAGGAATCCGACCTTACGATTTCACGACTTCACGACTTCACGATAAAAAACGACGCGCCCCCGCACGGGGACGCGCCGTTTTTGTTTAAATATCAGTTTTTCACGATGATCTCGGGCGAATCCATCACGCCCGTGGGATTCAGGTTATACTCATACGACCAGTCGTCGCCGCCGGTACGCCACTCGCCGGGACCGATGCACTTTCTGTCGCGCAGCGAATGCAGGGGTCCGAAGGTGTTAAACCGGTTGCCGAAGAAGAGGATCTCGAGCGAATGCTCGCCCGCCTCGATTCTTCCCGCATCGACGGTGAACGGCGCCCAGGCGATCCTGCCGAGGTCTTTACCGTCGAATTTTACTCTCGCCAGCGCGCCGCGCACGTGCGGGATGCGCACGCCCGCATCGCCCGCGGGCGTTCTGACCGTCGTCTTATAAACGAGATTCCCGCCGTAGAAGGGCATGCCCTGCGTTGTGATCGGGCCGAAGCCGATCTTCTCCGTCGCGGGGACCAGCGTTTTGACGCATCCCTCGACGCGCACGTTGAACTCGCCGAGGATATAGCACCACTCCGCGCTGGTGCGTCTGCCGTAGGGGATCTTCACGGTCAGCTCGTTCTCTCCCCTGCGGATTTCTGGCAGCTTCACGGTGTGGATATCCCGGTCGGCGAAGTACCCGACGACCTCGGCGCTCACGCGCTCGCCGTTGAGCTCGATCCCGGCGTTTTCCGCGTCCTCGAGCGCCAGCAGCGCGCCCTCGCAGTTGATCTCGCTTTCAAAGGTGAAACGCAGCGTCAGCGTATTCACCGGCGGATCCGCGGGCACCACCCACGGCTGCGCCATATGGCCGCCAACCTCGGGCCAGCCGAGCTTTTCGCGGCAGATGTTATTCAGGCGCAAGATCTCCTCCGCGGGCGCGAGGGGCGCGCCGTCCATCGCGTATTCCGCGCGGTCGAGCAGCAGCACGTTCGGCTCGCAGCGGGTATATCCGACCTTATCGAAGACGCGCACGACCGTCTCGCTCTTTTTCTCCCCGGCGGGCGCTTCGTACGACGTGACCGCGGGATCCTCGCAGAGCTTCACCAGCAGGCTGCCGGTGCGCTCTATATGATAGGGGATCAGGGTCTTTCCGCCCTCGATGCGGAACGGCAGCTTTTTGATCTCGCCCGTCACGGTATCATATTCCAGCGGCTCGTATTCGCCTTTCACGGTGATCACGATATCCTGCGGGTGCAGCGTCGCCCAATCGGGCAGCCGCTCGCCCTGCGCGATAAACATCCATTTGCAGCCGCTGTCCTGCCGCATGGAACAGATCAGCTCCCGGGCGGGCATGCCGTTGGGATTTTTCAGATCGGCGTCCTTATACGGCGCGAGCGCGTCCGTGACCGCGATCTTGTCGAAGGGAATGCAGTCCGCCGACGCGGCGAATCGTTTCACCTCGTCCGAGGGCGCGGCGTCGAGATATTCGGGGATATTGCCCGCGAAGATCACCTTGCCGCCCGCCGCGGCGAATTCCTTAAGAATATCCAGCGTGGTTTTTCTCATCGTGATGCAGTCGGGCACCAGCACTGCGGAATAGGTCATTTTGCCCACGTGCAGGCCGCCCTCGCTGCCGCCGTAGAATTCGGGCAGCGTTGCCTCGTTGAGATAGTTGAAGTCCTCGCAGGCGTAGAGCATCCAGCTTGCAAGATCATGGAAATGCCCGTCAAGCGCCTGCCCGCGCTCGTGCATCTGCGACGAGGGTCCGTAGAGCAGCCAGAAGCTCTCGATGGGATGCAGCACCGCGATGTTCACAAGGGGCTTTCCGCGCGTCATCGCGGCGTTGACGCGGGCGAAATGGTCCTCGACCGCGCTGTATTCGCCGTACCAGGGAGACTGATAGCTGATGGACGCGGGATAGTCGCGCTTCGCCTCGCCCTTCATTGAAACCATCGAGAGATGCGGCACGCGCAGGGTCACGCCCAGCGCCGCCTGCCAGTCGCCCTGCGACTTATGGTGTTTGAAATCGTAATCCCAGCTCGTCACGCCGTACAGCTCGGAGAGCATCGCCTCCTTGCCGCACTGATGCACCGCGCTCTGACACTGCTTCGCGGTCGTGAACTCGCGGTTGTCGCAGAGCATATCGATGCCGGGAATGCCGAAATACCGGTAGGAACGCATCGCGTCGCCGACGAATTCGGTCTGTCCGCAAAGCTCCGGCTCGTTCATCAGGTGTCCCGTCAGGGCAAGACCGTGTTCGTCGCACCACTTGCCGCATCTGCCCGCGAAATTCTCGGCGAACAGGTCGGAAACAAGGTTGATGTAATGATACCGCGCCGCGGGCTGCACGCCGTTCGCGTTTTCAAAGAAGATCTCCGGCAGCACGTCGGTCAGCGCTTTCCCGAAGCGCTGCTCAAACAGCTCCGGCAGCGCCTCGGTCCAGGGCATCACCGCCCTGCCGGTCCGGGGCGTGGGCAGTACGCGCATCTTCATGAACTGCGGCTCGTCGGTGAAGATCGAGGGCACGCGGTCCCCGAAGTCCTTCCCCACCGCCTTGTCGTACGCGCCGTAGGTGACGCGGATGAACTCATCCATCGCCTCGGGATTCAGCGTATCGACGTACGCCTGATTATTGTACCAGCTTTCGTTCTGCCGGACGTAAAGATAGGCGTACCAGCGCATGCCCTTCACTTCCCCGCCGTCGGCGATGCGGCGGTATTCCGTCAGGTATCCGCCGTCATTCAGAAGCACGTCGTATTCCGCGTAGAGACAGGGCTTTTCCGCATTGTACATTTCTTCAAAGGAGACCGTCTCCCGCTTCTCCTGCGTGAATTCAAAATATTTACCGCGCAGGCGCTTGTTTTTCGTGACGTAGCCGCCCGCCGCGCCCGAGGGCCACCGGTCCTCGTCGTAGAGATAGGAATTCATGTCGATCTGCTTGCCCTTTTCGACGCAGGCCTTGACAAGCTCCATGAACTCTTCGCTTAAATACTCCGTCGCAAAGCCCACGCGCGGGTGCATGTGATAACCGCCGAGGCCCATTTCCTTGAAGCACTCGATCTGATGCAGAAGCTCGTCCTTTTCAAGCTTGCAGTTCCACGCCCAGAACGGCGCGCCGCGGTACTCGCAGCCGGGATTTTTGAACAGCTCGTCCGAAAGCTCCGGCGCGGAATTCTTTTTGTATAACATCGGAACACCTCTCCTTGTCGTTTTTTTCAGTATAGCACGACCGGCCGCTGTATATCAATCGTTTTTTCGTTTTCTTTCGGTTTTTTTGCAAAGGACCGAAAAAACTTCGACTGTTTTCTGACAAACAGCCGAAGACCGGATTGAATTAAAGGAAAGATTACAGTATAATATAAGTGAAGAAAGAGAGGTGCGCGTTTATGATCGACCTGAACCACATCGAAAAATACCGTGAGAACAACCGTATCGAGGCGAAAAAAGCGCTCGGCGGGCTGCCGCACAGCATTTGGGAGACCTATTCCGCGTTCGCGAACACACTGGGCGGAATCATCCTGCTGGGCGTGGAGGAGTACCGGGATAAAACGCTGCACACGATCGACCTGCCCGATCCCGAAAAGCTGGTGCAGGAGTTCTGGGATCTTGTGAATAATCCGAATAAGGCAAGCGTGAATATTCTTATGGATCGGGACGTCCGGATCGAAACCGTCAACGGCGATCGGATCATCGTTATTTCCGTTCCCCGCGCACAGCGTTTTGAAAGACCCGTATATGTCGAAGGAAATCCGCTGAACACCTATCGCCGCAACGGAGAGGGAGATTATCGCTGCACCGAGGAAGAACTGCGCTCCATGTACCGCGACGCTTCCTATAAAACGCAGGATATGCTTGTTCTGGAGGAAATGGACCTTGACGTTTTCTGCAAAGATACCGTTCGCCGTTATCGCAACCGTTTATTGTCCTATCGTCCCGGTCACGTCTGGGCGGCTCTGGACGACGATGAGCTGCTGCACAAGCTCGGGGCGGTCGGCAGAGCAGAAGACGGCAGCCTGCATCCGACAGCCGCGGGGCTGTTGATGTTCGGATACGAATATGAGATCGTTCGGGAATACCCGATGTATTTTCTCGATTATCGGGAAGATTACGATCCCGAGACCCGTTGGACGGACCGCATCATTTCTTCATCCGGCGATTGGAGCGGCAATCTGTTCGACTTTTTCTTCCGCATATGCAATAAACTCACCGAAGATATCAAAGTGCCGTTCAGAATGGAAGGTATAAACCGGATCGACGATACGCCGGTGCATAAAGCGATCCGCGAAGCGCTTGCGAACTGCCTGATCAACGCGGATTACTACGGACGCAGGGGACTTGTTATCATAAAAAAGAAAACCGATATCACGCTGTCCAACCCTGGCAGTTTTCGTATAGAGATCGGCGCAGCGAAGTTCGGAGGCGTTTCCGATCCGCGAAACGGAACTCTGCTCAAATTGTTCAACCTGATCGATATCGGAGAGAGATCCGGCAGCGATATTCCGAAAATCATAGGAGCATGGAAGGCGCAGGGCTGGGCGGAACCGTCGATCACGGAGAGCTTTAATCCGGATCGCACCGTATTAACGCTGCCGCTGACAAAAAGTGCTGATAAAAAAGTGCTGATAAAAAGTGCTGATAAAAAACCGCCGATAAAAACAACCGTACAAAAGGAGCAGATCATTGCGTATCTGACGGATCACCCTTCCGCTGCAGCTTCCGAGCTGTGCGAGCTTCTCGAATTAAAACCTACCCGCGTCAGGAACATTATGCGGGAACTCATCGCCGAAAACATCGTCGTCGCAGAGGGCGGAAACCGGAATCGGACGTACCGGCTGAAATCGTAAAAAGAAACTGCAGGACGCGCAAAAAGTCGTTCGAAACAACCGAAAACGATCATAAAAACCACCCCGGAACAACATCCGGGGTGGTTTTTCCGACCCGCTTTGAGAGAGCTCGCACCCCGCCGCGCGCGGGACGCCGAACACGGCAGCCGCAAGCTGAAAACCGATCCCCCTGATCGCAGGCCGTTCTTTCTCACGACTTGCCGGGTCATTTTTCAGAATCCTTCCGTATTAAAAAAATAGGAAAGCGAAGAAACAAGCTCGCCGCTGTCGAACAGTTCGCTTATCCGCTTTTTGTCCATCCACACTGACTGCGCGACCTCTTTTGTCAGCGCCCGTTCCGGCGTGAGGGGACCGTCGTAATCGAACAGCCACACGTCCAGAATATCCGCGAATCGTTTTCCGTCGACGACGCTGCGGACTTCGGTACGGATCAGCTTTCCGCTTTCCGGCGGCAGCGTGAGACCGACTTCTTCCCGCGTTTCGCGCAGCGCGCCGGAAAGACTGTCTTCCCCCTTCAGCACCGAACCGCCGACGCACTCCCATTTCAGCGGGAAGGTCGGCCGGTCCGCGCTTCTTTGAGAGATCAGGTATTCCCCTTTTTTGTTCCGGATCCAGACGTGGACGACGAGATGAAAACACTCGGGCGGGATCTCCGCGCCCCGGATATGGTCGCGCCCGACCGGCTCGCGGCGCTCGTTATATAAATCCCATAACTCCATAGCCCTCATCACCTCTCCGATTTGAGCAGCGCGTAATAACACGCGTCGCAGATGCCCTGATTGTTCCGATCGGAGGCGCGCAGCGTGCCCTCGTATTTCATCCCGCATTTCTGCATGACCCTGCCGGAATTCGGGTTCCGGGGGTCGTGTCTTGATTCGATCCGCCTTGCGTCGACGGCGTCGAACAAAAAATCCATCACTGCCCCGAGGGCTTCCGGCATGATCCCCCTGTGCCACCATTTTCTGCCGAGGCAATAGCCGACGTGCGCGGTCGAGGTCGGCTCCTGCAGCTGCACGACCGCGATATCGCCGATCGGCTCGCCGCCGAATTCCTTCAGCGTGATCGCCCAGTTATAGTAATCGTCGTCCGCATACCGCGAAAGCCAGTCCGCGAGCACGCCGCGGCTGACCTCAACGCCGGTGTGCGTCGGCCACGTCAGGAATTTCGTCACTTCTTCGTCCGACGCCCAGTTGCGATACATCGCCTCTTCGTCGCCGGGCTCGAATCTTCTTAAGATCAACCGGTCGGTCTCCAGTCTCTGCGTTCCGCAGTGGTTCATTGATCTTCACTTCCATTTGTGTTGAAAATCGCTCTTTTGCGTTATCGCCCTTCGAGTTCGCGGCCCAGCACGTCCGCGTATCGCAGGATCGCGCTCCCGAGGTCCGCGGCGTATGCCCGGAGCGCGGCGTCTTCGCCGAAGAGCTCCGGTTCTTTCCGCACCCGCAGCGCGGTCGCGAGCGCCGCCGGATCTGTACAGAGCCCGTTCTCCAGCGCCCATTCCCCTGCTTCCGTTTTGGCGATGATCTTTCCCGTGCGCAGCGTATAGATGCAGCGTGAGATATCCAAAAGCCAGCCGAAGGAATAGAGGCTTTCGCCGGTTTCGCCGCCGTAAGCGCGAATCGTCTCATAATGCCGACGGACGTCTGCGCGCAGGTCTTCGAAGGTCGGGCGGCGCATTTGTCCGCGCACGTCCCCGCCGTACAGCAGAACGCCGTGATCCAGCAGCTCCAGCCTGCAGAAGCTGTCGAAAGCATAACGGTCCGTGATCCGCTCGCCGGAGGTGCCCCAATAAATGACCGTATCCGCCTGATCCGCAAGGAACGCGGAAAGCGGCAGCATCCCGCCCTCAAATAGACGGTAATACGGATCTCCCGGCTCCCGTTCGGACAGCTCCCGCCGCAGATGCAGAAGCTTTTCCGCCTGCGCGGACGCGATCTGTTTTCCGGTCAGCACCAGAAGATCGATATCGCTCCAGCCGGGGCGGAAATCACCGAGCGTGACGGAGCCGTAAAGATAAACGGACGGCGCATTTTCGGCTAAAATGCCGACGACAGCTTCCGTAACGCCGTCAATGCTTCGCTGTAAACCAGTCTTCTCTTTCATCGTCAGATATCCTTCGTATGCGCGTTATCATTGCTCCGGGCGACGCGGCGGCCGTTCGGCGTATTGATCCGCTCGCGGATCCCGGTGTCGGCGTCAGCGGACGCAACAGCAGAGGCTCTGTTTTTTATTTCATAATGATGCATCCCGACGCGCTCCTTCTATATTTCTGTGACATTATCATGTTACCGCATCTCCGCATGAAAAGCAAGGGACAATATGACAAATCGAAAAAAGGCAGCCGGACGGCTTCTCAAAAAACTAAGCGCTGACGGAAAAGTCCGAAACTCGCGCGTATAATACGCCGCCCCGACGGCGCGGTTCCGGCGCGCCGCAGCGTTTTTTTGAAACACGGACAATTTCTCCCGATATGAAATTGAAATCCTTCCGAAAATGTGCTAAAATAAAAATAACAGAGCATTTTCTCAAATATACCGATCGGGAGGAACATCCAAATGAAATACCGTACGATGGGCAAGCTGGGCGTGCAGGCGTCCGCGTTCGGGCTCGGGTGCATGCGCTTTAACGGCGAGGCGTCCGGCGACAGCACGATCGACGAAGAAAAGGCGATCTCCCTGATCCGCAGGGCGATCGACGGCGGCGTCAACTATATCGACACCGCATACGTTTATCTGAACAAGACCTCGGAGATCGTTCTGGGCAAGGCGCTGCGGGACGGCTACCGGGAGAAGGTGACCATCGCGACAAAGATGCCGCTCGGCGCGGTGAAGGACCGCGAGAGCATGGAAGCGCTGCTCGCGGAGGAGCTTCGGAAGCTGCAGACCGATCATATCGACTTCTATCTGATGCACGGCCTCAACAGAAAAGAGTGGGAGTCCTTCAAGGCGATCGGCGCGCCGGAATTCTTCGAGGATATGAAGCGGGAGGGAAAGATCCGCTTCAAGTGCTTCTCCTTCCACGGCCCGTATGAAGACTTCGAATACATCCTGAACGATTACGACTGGGATATGGTGCAGATCCAGTATAATTTCATGGATATCGAAAATCAGGCAGGGCTCAGGGGCCTGAAGCTGGCGGGCGAAAAGGGCATCCCCGTCGTTATCATGGAAGGTCTGCTCGGCGGGCGGCTCTCCAAAGCGCCGGAAAACGTGCAGGCGCTCTACGACGCGTTCCCGGTGAAGCGTTCCGCGGTGGAATGGGCGTTCCGCTGGCTCTGCAACCACCCGGAGGTGTCCGTCGTTCTCTCCGGCTGCAACGAGCCGGAGCAGATCGAGGAAAACCTGCGCATTTTCGACACCGTGGAAGCGGGCGTCATGACCGAAGACGAGCTGCGGCTGATGGAGAACGTGCGCAAAGCATATCTTGACCGCACGAAGATCGGCTGCACCGGCTGCAAATACTGCATGCCCTGCCCGAACGGGGTGAATATCCCCGGGATCTTCTCCGTCTGGAACAACGTTTCGCTTTACTGCACGGATCCCGCGAAGGATTGGGGCCTGAAACGGATCAGAGAAAACAATGCCGGCGCGGATCAGTGCGTGGGCTGCGGCGCCTGTGAGGACGCGTGCCCGCAGCATCTTGAGATCATCGAACAGCTGCAGTGCGCGTGGGAAGACTTGAACTGACAGGCTGGACAATTCTCTCAGAACACGCTGTGATTGAATCAACGACAGCCGACGGCACGGCAAGGCCCTGCCGGGCGACGGTCGGGTAACGCCGTTCGCAGGCTGCCGCAATTCTTTTTACCGAGTGAAAAAATCCGGTCCTGCGCTCCCCTGACGGGAGACGGGATCGGATCTTTTATCTTCCCGGAGCGGCGTTTCGGAAGCGCCCCGAAGGATTCATAGTTCATTTATTACACAAAACGGGACAAAAATGACAAGCCGACGCATTTCCGGACCGATCGGAATATAATGAAGCTGCAAGCACACAAAAAGAGAAAAAAGGAGAGATCGGAATGTCAAAGGATAGAATTCGTTTTTGGCTCCCGCTGATCGGGCTGATTGCGGCTTTTCTCGCCGCAGTCGCCTGCAATATCGGGACGGTGGATCCCGCCGGGGAGATTCCCGCGCTGAACGTCGCAATGACGGCGGTCTTCATCGCGGCATGGGCGCTGTTCTTTATTTTCTTCAGAAGCAAGTCGAAAGCCATGTATGTCGTCGGTCTGATCTACTGGGGATACCTGCTCGTGTGCGCAGTGCCACGCCTTATCCCAACGCTCGGAGCCTCGCTGTTTTCCCTGTCGGGGCCGCTTGCCCTGATTCAGATGGCGCTGAACGCGCCGATCATGGGTCTGTTCGTTTCGGACTTCGCCTACGGCCACGCGACGCTCTGCTCGGTAATCTATTGCATCATCTGCGCGGTATTCACGGCTTTGAGCATTTATAAGCTCGTCAAAAAGAAAAACGCCCGTTGACAGACGCAAAAAACGCTTACCGGCAGACAAACGATAAAAATATAAAAATAAAATCAAAATCTGCCGCGCAGGCGCTGACGACCGTCGGTTCCTGCGCGGCAGATTTTTATGATATTGAAGCTGTTGCGGGATCATCTTTTCACGTCGCCCCGGTCGGTCACGACGCGGTAGCCGGCGGCTTTCACGCGCTGTTCAAGGCAGCGGCGGCATTCTGCCGCCTCGTCGCCGGTGCAGATCTTGTTCTCGTAAAGCTCGTATTTTTTTCGCACGTCCGCGGGCGAGAGGTTCGGCATCACGACGTTCGCGCCCGCTTTCAGCCCGAGCTCGCGCCCCAGCGGATGCAGCGTGCCGAGGGCGGTGGTCGCGGGCAAAAGGACGTAGGGGAACATCAGCCGCAGAACCGACAGAATGCGCAGCGTCAGATCGAGCGGACCGTTCGCCATATCGCAGAACGGCGTTTGTTTGTGCACAAGGTACGGCCCCACGCCGATCATATCCGGCTGTAATCTCTGCAGAAAGCGGAGGTCTGCGACGATATTCTCCGTCGTCTGATACGGCGAGCCGACCATAAAGCCCGCGCCGACCTGATAGCCGATCTCCTTTAAGTCGAACAGGCAGCGCTTTCTGTTTTCGGGCGACATCCCCGGCGGGTGGAGAAGCGCGTAATGCGCGTCGTCGGCGGTCTCGTGCCGTAAAAGATAGCGGTTCGCTCCGGCGCGGAAAAACGCCTCGTAGGAGGCGCGGGATCTTTCGCCGATCGAGAGCGTGATCGCGCAGTCGGGGTATGTTTCGCGGATCGCCGAAACGATCGCGCAGATCCTCTCGTCGGTGAAATACGGATCCTCGCCGCCCTGCAGCACGAAGGTGCGAAAGCCCAGGTCATACCCCGCCGCGCAGCAGTCCAGAATCTGCTCCGCCGTCAGGCGGTAGCGCTCCGCGGCACGGTTCCCCGCGCGGATGCCGCAGTAATAGCAGTCATTTTTGCAATAGTTCGTAAACTCGATCAGCCCGCGCACGAAGACCGCGTCGCCGTAGCGCTCCCGGCGCACGCCGTCTGCAGCCTCGCGCAGCGAAGCGTCAAATTCGGAAGTATTCAAAAGCGCGATCAATTCCTCATCGGACAGGTCGCGGTTTTTTTTCAGTTTTGCCGTTAATTCCATATCTGTTCTATACCTGTTCGGAATGGATAATGGATAATGGACAATGGATAATTGATGAAGGGGCTTCGCCCCTTACCCCATTATAGAAAACAGTATAATAGACTCTTTATCTAAATAATACATCAGGGGTTAATTCTTCGTACAGATTTCCGGATTCGCCGTCTGAAATCCAAGTCGCGAAAGCGAAATTGTCCATTATCCATTATCCATTGTCCATTATTCCTGCTCTCCGTGTTTATTCTTCAAATACTCCTCAACGATCTCCCGGTCTTTCTTCGAATACCGGATGCACAGGAACGGGATCAGGTACATCAGCGACCCGAGGGCGGGCAGCAGCATAAAGATCGGCCACTGGGCCTTAAAATACTGCGGCGAGGCGACCCGCAGCTCGTCCACGCTCAGCGCGCCGTCGAACTTAAGCGCCGAGAGGATCCGCCCGCACACGAACAGCTTGATCGAGTCGAGCAGCTTATTCGTGAAATTCTGCGCCGAGAAGCACACGCCCTCGGTGCGCTTGCCCGTTTTATACTCCGCGGAATCCACCGAGTCGCACAAGATCGTCCGCCCGGCGATGCCGGTGAGGTTGTTGAATACCGAGGCGAAATTCATAATGACCGTCACCGCGGCGAACTTGCCGAGCGAATCGAAGCCGATGAAGAACGCCAGCACCCGCAGGGCGATATTGCCCGTTTTCGCGATCAGGATCACGTTGCGCATCCCGCCCACGAGAGCGCCGACCTTCGCCGAGAAGAACTGCGCGGGGATGCCGAGCAGGTTGCTCAGAATCCCGTAGATGAACAGCACCGACTCGCCGGGGATCGTCTTTTTTCCGAGGGTGAGCGTGACGCAGTATTTGAAGAAATAGATGTGCGGCACCGCGCCGTCGAAAAAGCTGACGATCTGCGCGAGCAGATACAGGATCATAATTTTATTGTGCCGCAGGTCGGCGAAGTCCTTCCAGAAGGACTGTTTTTCCTCCGGTACGAACGCGACGCGCTCCTTCGTTTTCGCCGCGAGGGCGGAGAGCAGCTCGCCGCAAAGACCGAAGAAGAGTCCGTAGAAAATGAACTGGTTCGACTCGGCGATCCCCATGCCCCCGAGTACGCCCATCATCAGCGATACGAGCTCCACCGACGCGGAACCGAGCCCCGCGCCGATATTCAGCCACTGGGAGACGCGCCCGCGCTCCTCGGAATGCGGGGAGATCAGCGCCATCGTACCCCAGAGGGCGGTATCCTGGAACGAATAGACCAGGTCCCACGCGAAGTAGAACACGAGGAACATCGCCATCGCCCACCCGCCGGACAGGCCGAAATTGACGAACATCAGCGCCGAGAGCACGCCGATCGCCACGGGCAGCTTGCCGAGATACGGATGCAGCTTCTGCCCGGGCTTGAAGTCCCGCCGGTCGAGCACGACGCCGACGATCGGGTCGTTCAGCGCGTCCCACACGCGGGAAATGCTCGTGATGTTGCCGACCTTGCCCGCGTCGAGATGCAGGATGTTCGTGCAGAAATAGAAGATCCATTTGCTCACGAGGCTGTAGGTCATGTTCTGCCCGGCCAGCGCCGTGGCGTAGCATAAAAGCTCCCGATTCGGGACGTATCCCTCCTCGGCCTCGGTGGAGAAAAAGTGTTTGATGGGGTTTTTCATGCGCTCATCTCCCGTACGGTTGATACCTTTATCGTATCATATCCGACAATAAAATGCAATCCAATACGCAAAAAACGACAGACGGTACGGAACATATCCGACGCCTGCCGTTCTTTATGTTTTATTTGGCTTGATTATTCGCTTGTCCGTTCTGATTCCCGGTTTCTTATTTCCACTGACCGTAGAAATGGACAACCCCCGACGGCGCGGTTTTTGCGACGCTTTCCCCGTTCTCGTACAGTTTGTAGCTGTAGCCAGATGGAAGCTTGCCGTTCGTCAGCGCGACCCACTCGAGTTTATCGCTGCCAGTCTTTGTCGCAGCCCATTTGCCGTCGTATTCGCGATAAACGCGCCAGCCCGCAAAGGTCTTGCCGGAAACGCTGAATTTGAGCTGCTCAACGGTTTTCGTTTTCGTCGAGACGCCGTACTTTACTTTCGTAACTGTTCCGCTCGCGGCAGAGGAGGCGGTGGAATGATATTTTACGGTATACGCGCTTCTGACCCTGAGCGAATAGGTACGCGAGCTGTAAGAGTCTTTTTCGACTACGATATAATACGTACCTTTCTTCAATTTTACCAGGCTTGTATAAACTGTTGCCTTCTTCCCGGTGCTCTCCAGACACTTGATCTCATTGAAATCCTTATCGTAAAGCGTGACGTACCAAAAGCTCCATCCCTCGTTAAACGACGTATGTTTAAAGGTAAATGAAGCGTAATCGGTCGTTTTCATCACGAATTTATAATAATCCGTGTCATTATCTGTCGCCAGCGAGCCGTTATACGTTTTGTTTTTCACGATCGTATCTGCCGTCGCACTGGAATCGTTCAATTCGGTCTCCCATATCGAAGATGCGGTAAATGCGACCTGAATTCCATACATGTCTTCGCATTCCTCCCAACCCTCAACATACACATAATATGTTCCGGCTGGAATTCCGACATAAGCGGATGAAACCGCAGATTTTTTTCCTGAAACGTCGATAGATGTCAATTGATTGAATTCAGCGTCGTATAGAGTCACGATCCAAAAAATCTCGTCATCGTTAATGGACGCATGCGTAAATGTCAAACGCGCACAGCCCTTTTCCGTCGTGGTGAATTTATAATAATCCACATCGTTATCCATATAGAAGTATGTTAAAGCGCCGTTATACTTTTGATTGACCTTGATTTCATCCGCGCGGCTGCCGCTGTCGTTGTTTTCAGTTTCCCAATCGGTCGCAGCCGTATAGTTTACCTGAACGCCGTATTTTCTGGAAGTCCAGCACATATCTTGTGATCCGATTTTAATATAATACGTTCCTTTGGGCAGACCGATTTTTGGGGTAGATACCTTTGATTTTTTCGTCGGGATATCCATTTTATACAGCTTCGTAAATTTAGAAGTATAAAAAATCAGATACCACGGATCTCCATCATCCCAATTGAAAGAGGTATGTGTGAAATCTATCGAAACGTATCCCTGTGAGGTCAAGGAAAACTTATAAAAATCAATATCCTCGTCTGTCGCAAGATTATCGGTATATTTCGTGTCTACTTCGATTACCGTTGCCTTTTTCACAGTATCGTTCTGACCCGGCTTTGTCTCAGCCGCAAACGCCGTGAAGCTGAGCGCCGCACCACAAAGAAGGAATGCAAGGAACAGACAAAGCGTACGGATTTTCCTGCGCGTTTTGTTTTTTTCCGGCGACAACCGATAGATGTTTGTCATGATATAAACCTCCGCAATTTAGAATATAACACTTTTTAGTGTTATTTAATCATATAATAACACCGTTGATTTATTTTGTCAACACTGTTTGGTGCTATTTTTTACAATATAAGCAAAAACAGGTAAGGACGGAATCATATGACGTATCATCAACGGTTAAGAGATCTGCGGGAAGATCGGGACATGACGCAGCGGGAAGCAGCCGAGAAGCTGTTTCTGCATCTGACGCAGTACCGTCGTTACGAAACGGGGGAACGCGCGATCCCGCTGGAGCTCGCGTGCGCGGTCGCGGATCTTTACGGCGTTTCGCTTGATTACCTCGCCGGAGTGACCGAGACGGACTTGCGCATCGAGGCGTCCTCGCTTTCCGCGGAGGAAAAACAGCTTCTGACATACTACCGGCGTATGAACGCGGAAAACAAGACCAGGCTGAACGAACGCGCCCAAACGCTTCTGTCCCTGCAGAACAAGTAGCGGAGAGACGCTGCGCAGCAGCCATCCCCGAAAGCTCCGCAGCGTTCAAGCAACCGAACGGAAAGCCTTTTATCAAAGAAAAAAAACGACAGCTCCGGGAATACCTGAGGAGCTGTCGTTTTATTGTGATAAAGGGGGATTTGTCGAGGAGTTTCCCACGGCGTCGGGCTCACAAATGTAGGGGCGGGCATGACCGCCCGATCTTCTGCCTAACGGCAGAGATCGCCACCGGCGATCCGCACCCCTTGCGGTGGGAGTGGCATAGCGGAGAAATCGTATATTTTACAACGGATTTAACCATTTTGCATTTTTCGCCCGTCCGTAAAGAACGGAGCGGGCGGTCATGCCCGCCCCTACAAATCATCTCCTCGACAAATTCAGGATTTACAGCGTCTTCCCTTCCCACTCCTTCGCGGGCGGCACGTCGAGCAGGGCGGCGACCGTGACGGCGATATCCTTGATCGAGCCTCCCTCGCCCGCCTTGCCCGCTTCGAAGCGCGGTCCGACGCAGCAGATCGGGATCGTCATATCCTCGTCGCAGTCCGAGCCGTGGCCTCTGCCGTGGCCGCCGTGATCCGCGGTCAGGATCAGCGTATACCCCTCGGGCAGGTTCTCATACACCTTTTCGGCGCAGCCGACGGCGTTGTTCACGACCTTGAGATATTCTTCGCTCATCCACCCGTGGTCGTGGCCGCCGAGCTCGTCGGTCTCGCCGAGATACAGAAACAGAAAATCGGGGCGTTCTTCGTTGATATAGCGGATCGCCGCGTCGGCAAGCAGATTATCGGTGCCCTGCCGCTTGTGCTGGTTCATGCAGACCGCGGTATGCAGGTGGTCCGGGCGGCTGAGATCGCGCAGCTCCTCCCACGAATAGAAGAAGGCGCATTTCTTCTCGAATTTGTCGAACCGGTCGAACATCCCCTCGATGGGGCGCACCTGCGGCACGTAGGTATTCGTCAGAATGCCGTGGCGGTCGGGGTCCACCGAATGAAACAGCGACATATGGCACGGCAGCGTGACCGAGGGCAGCACCGTCCGCGCGGAAAGATAGCAGGTGCCGATCTCCGTAAGTCTTCTCGCGAACGGATGACCGCACTGCATAAGGCCGTCGGGACGCATCCCGTCCACGAGAATGAGTACGACTTTTTCAGACATGGATATCACTCCCGGAAATACTATTTTCAATTCTAACTATACCGCGGCGCGCGCAAAAAGTCAACAGAAAAGCGCGGGGACGGCTGCGCGAAAAACGCGGATTCTCCGCGCGCTCCGTTCTTGTGAATACCGTGTATTTTTTTTCGGCGTCCGCGCCCGATTTTCGTCATATCGCGCCCGCTTCAAACTTGAAAAACGCCCTTGCGTGTGCTACAATATACATTCGGAAAGAATAAAAATACAGAAGGAGACAGCGCAATGTTAACATCTATCGTCGGCATCAACTGGGGCGATGAGGGCAAGGGCCGCATGGTCGACCTGCTCTCCGAGCAGGAGGACATCGTCTGCCGCTATCAGGGCGGCAACAACGCCGGGCACACCGTCGTCAACGAGCGCGGCACGTTCATTCTCAATCTCCTGCCCTCGGGCATCCTGCGCCCCGAGGTCGTCAACATCATGGGCAACGGCATGGTCATCGACATCAAGCACCTGTGCGGCGAGATCGAAAAACTGCGCGCGGGCGGGATCGACATCTCCCCCGCGAACCTGAAGGTCAGCGACCGCGCGATCATCTGCATGCCCTATAACGTCGCGCAGGACTGCCTTGAGGAAGAGCGCCTCGCCGACGCGAAATACGGCTCCACCCGCCGCGGCATCGCGCCGATCTACGGCGACAAATATATGAAAAAAGGCATCCGCATGGGCGACCTTCTGCAGCCCGAGGCGATCGGCGATGAGCTGAAAAACATCCTCGAATGGAAGAACCTGACGATCGAAAAGGTCTACGGCGCAGATCCCTTCACTTATGAAGACATGCTCGCGTATCTCAAGGACTACGGCGCGCCGCTCAAGGACTATATCTGCGACGTGGGCGAATATCTCGAGGACGCGATCGCCGCAGGCAAGCGCGTGATGTTCGAGGCGCAGCTCGGCGCGCTGCGCGATATCGATTTCGGCATTTATCCCTATACCTCCTCGTCCTCGACGATCGCGGCGTACGGCCCCATCGGCGCGGGCGTGCCCGGGCATAAGCTCGACCGCGTGATCGGCATTATGAAAGCCTATTCCACCTGCGTGGGCGAAGGCCCCTTCACCGCCGAAATGTTCGGCGATGAGGCGGAAGAGCTGCGCAAAGCGGGCGGCGAATACGGCGCCGCCACCGGCAGACCCCGCCGCGTGGGCGGCTTCGACGTCGTCGCGTCGAGATACGGCGTGCGCGTGCAGGGCGCGACCGAGATCGCGGTCACGAAGCTGGATATCCTCTCCTATCTCGACAATATCCCCGTGGTCGTCAGCTACGACGTGAACGGAAAAACCGTCGACCGCTTCCCGACGGGCAAGGCGCTCGCCGACGCGAAGCCGAACGTGGAATATCTCGACGGCTGGGGCGAGGATATCACTTCCTGCAGAAAATTCGAGGATCTGCCCGAGAACGCGCAAAAATACGTCAAATATCTCGAGAATGCCGTCGGCGCGCCCGTGACCTACGTCTCCGTTGGCGCGGAGCGGGAGCAGATCATTGTGATGTGAGCTGTCAGTCCCGAGTCCCGAGTCCCGAGTCCCGAGTCCCGAGTCTCGAGGTGTCTGGGCGCCATGCGCAGAGCGGAGAGCTGAAAAGAACATCGGAAAACGGCAATGCCGTCCGCCGATGTTCTTTTTTACGGTTCGCCGGGGGAATTTCTAAACATTTGTAAGTTTTTTTCTTTATAAATACTTGAGATTCGCAGATGATTATGCTATAATATATACATCTGACGAGATTATCCATATTATTTATGGATATTTTGGCAATAATATACAAATAACACAACTTTTCTGCTTATAGCAAATCGCAAACGGAGGGTATTTATGAATTATAAGATCTCCAAAAAAACGGCAAAAGAGCTGATCGAGTCCAAACTGTCGCATTTCTTCGGCATTTCGCCCGAACACGCGACCTTCGACCACTATTACCGCGCGGTCGCGATGATCTGCAACGATCTGATGACCGACGGCAGGCGCGAATTCTCCGCGGCGGCGGATAAGGCGGGCGTCAAGCGCGTGTATTATCTCTCTCTCGAATTCCTGATGGGGCGCTCGCTCAAGAATACGCTTTATAACCTGAATCTGACGAACACCTTCGCGGCGGCGCTGAAGGACTACGGCGTGAATCTCGACCGCCTTTACGACTGCGAGCCCGACGCGGGTCTCGGCAACGGCGGCCTCGGGCGGCTCGCGGCATGCTATCTCGACGCGATGGCGACGCAGGGCGTGCACGGCAGAGGCTATTCCATTCTCTACGAATACGGCATTTTCAAGCAGAAGATCATCGACGGTCAGCAGATCGAGCTGCCCGACAACTGGCTTCCCGGCGGCAGCGTGTGGCTGACCGCGAAGGAAGAGAGCGCGGTCGAGGTCAGCATCGGCGGCAAAGTCGTCGAGCGCTGGGACGGCGGCCGCTATACCGCCGAGACCGTGGATGCGACGGTGATCCGCGCGGTGCCCTACGACATGTTCGTCGCCGGCAAGGACGGCAAGGGCATCAGCCTTCTGCGTCTGTGGGCGGCGAAGGGTCTTGCGTTCGACCTGCGCGCGATCCTCGACGGCAGACTTGAGAAAGCGTCCGAGGCGAACGCGATGGCGGAGATGATCAGCAAGGTCCTCTACCCCGCCGACAATCATCCCGAGGGCAAGAGCCTGCGCCTGAAGCAGCAGTATTTCCTCGTTTCGGCTTCGATCCAGGATATCATCCGCCACCATCTGCACCTGTTCGGCACGCTTGACAACCTGCCCGAGAAGAACGCGATCCACATCAACGACACGCACCCGACGCTGTGCATCCCCGAAATGATGCGCATCATGCTCGATGAATGCGGTTACGGCTGGGACGAGGCGTGGAATATCGTCACAAAAACCGTTGCGTATACGAATCATACGGTCATGCGCGAGGCGCTGGAGACCTGGAGCGAGGATCTTCTTCGTTCCCTGATGCCCCGCATCTATCAGATCATCAAGGAGATCGACAATCGCTACAGAGCCTATGTCTGGAGCTGCACCGGCGACGCCGGTTATGTGGAGCGCACGGCGGTCATCTCCGGCGGCGTGATCCGCATGGCGAACCTCTGCTGCGCCGCGTGCTACAGCGTCAACGGCGTTTCCGCGCTGCACAGCGAAATTCTGAAGGACACGGTGTTCAACGATTATTACCGCCTGACGCCCGCGAAATTCACCAACGTCACCAACGGTATCGCGCACCGCCGCTGGCTCTGCCAGGCGAACCCGGAGCTGACCGAGCTCATCACAAACAGCATCGGCAACGGCTTCATCTACAACGCCGCGGAGCTGAAGAATCTCGAGAAATTCTCAGACGATCCCGCGTTCCTTTCGCAGCTCGAGCAGATCAAGCTGCACAATAAGGAGCGCACCGCGAAATATATCAAGCGCGTTTCGGGCGTGGTTCTCGATCCGTCGAGCCTGTTCGATATTCAGGTCAAGCGCCTGCACGAGTACAAGCGCCAGCAGCTCAACGTGCTGCAGATCGTGGCGAAATACCTTGAGATCAAGAACAATCCGAACGGGGATTACACCCCGCACACCTATATTTTCGGCGCGAAGGCCGCCGCGAGCTACGACCTTGCGAAGGAGATCATCCGCCTGATCTGCACGCTCTCCGACATGATCAACGCGGACCCGATCGTCAGCCGTTATCTTAAGGTGTACTTCTTTGAGAATTACTGCGTCACCGCCGCGGAGCTGCTGATGCCCTCCGCGGAGATCAGCGAGCAGATCTCCCTCGCGGGCACCGAAGCCAGCGGCACGGGCAATATGAAATTCATGATCAACGGCGCGCTCACCCTCGGCACGATGGACGGCGCGAACATCGAGATCTTCGAGAACGTCGGCGCGGAGAATATCATCATTTTCGGCATGAATACCGACGAAGTGAACGCCCGTCTGCGCGCGGGCTACCGCCCGAGAGACTATTATCTCAACAACCCCGAGCTCAAAGACGCGATCGACTTCATCGAGCGCGGCGGCGTGAACGGACAGAGCTTCCCGCTGCTGATCCACAAGCTTTTAAGTCAGGATCAGTATATGACGCTCGCCGATTTCGCGGATTACCGCGCCGCGCAGAAGAACGCCGAGGCGATCTACGGCGACCGCGACCGCTGGAATAAAATGAGTCTTGCGAACATCGCGAATTCCGGCATGTTCGCCGCCGACAGGGCGATCATGGAGTACGCGACGAATATCTGGCATACACGGACGGTGAAGAGGTAACTACGGATTTCACGGCGAGGCCGTGAAATCTGCAGCTGCAGGCATTAGGCATTGGGCATTAGGCAATCGTCCTGTCAAATATACGCTGTGCGCCTCGGTTGTTACCTAATTTCTATTGCCCGCTGCCTATTGCCTTACATCCCCACAAATCATATTTTAACCAACCCGCGCCCGGCCTGCCGGCTGGGCGCTGTTTCGTTATCCGTAGTTATTTCGCGATCTTCACGCTCTTTGCGCTGCTCCACGCGGAGTAATACTTCACGCTCGAGACGGTCTTGCAGACTCTGACGCGCACGTAATAGGTGCTGCCCTTCGTCAGGCTCGCGATCGCCTTGGAGACCGTCGAAGCGCCGCTCACGGTCACGGTCTTCGCGCTTGTGAATTTGCTGTTCGTCGCGTACTGGATCTCATAGCCCGTCGCTTTCGCGTTCTTCGCCCATTTGACGGTCATCGTTCCCGCAGCGGAGTTCGACAGCGACGAGATCGCGACGCCGGTCATGCGGTAGATCGCCTTCGCGGTATATGAGCTGACAGTCGTGCTCTTGTACGCCTTGACCATATAGGTGAATTTGATCCCGTTGTCGTCCTTGACCGCAGTATCGACGTATTTGACGGTCGTGCTGCCGGAGATCGTCGCGACCTTGTCGTAGCTGCCCGTGCCCTCCTTGCGGTAGACGTAATACCCGCTCGCGCCGGTCACCTTCGTCCACGCGACAGTGATCCCGGTCGAGCCGTTCGTCAGCGTAGGCGTGATCGCGGAAAGGAATGTGATCTTCTTCGCCGTATACGAACCCTTTTCCGTTCCTCTGTACGAGCGCACATAATAGGTGTACTGCGTGCCGGAGTCGACAGTCGTGTCTGTATAGGTCACCGTCGCGTTCGAGGTGATCTTTTTGAGCGTTTTATAGCTGCCCGAACCGGTCTTGCGGACGACGTAGTAGCCCGTCGCGTTCGCGTCCTGCGGCCATGTGAGCTTGATACCGGTCGAGACGTTCGCGGCGGAGACCGCGATCTTCGACAGAAGCTTCGGGATAGTCTCTGTTCTCGTTTTGCCGCAGACGGTGCAGGTATAGGTCTTCACGCCCGTCGCGGTCGTCGTCGCGGCCTTTGTCACAACGCCGCTGTTCCATGTATGCGCGCCCGTTTCGATATGCGTCTCGTCGTTTGCGCAGACTCTTCTGTGCTGCTCGTCGTTCACAGACGTCCACGCGCCGTAGGCATGACCGGTCGCGGGGATCACGACGGTCTTTTTCGTCTTGCAGACGGTGCATGTGCAGATCTTCGAGCCGTCCTCTTCGCAGGTCGCCTGCTTTGTGACGACGCCGGCGTTCCATGTGTGCGCCGCGGTCTCGAAATGCGTCTCGTCGTTCGTGCAGACTCTTTTGTGCTCGTTTGCGTTCAGTCTCGTCCATGCGCCGAACTCATGCCCCGTCGCGGGGATCGCTTCCGCGCGTTTCGCCTTGCAGACGGTGCAGGTATAGATCATAACGCCGTTTTCGTCGCAGGTCGCCTGCTTCGTGACGATGCCGCCGTTCCAGACGTGCGGCTCCGTATTGATGTGAGAAGCGTCGTTCATGCAGACCTGACGGTGATACGCTGCGTCCTGCCGCTCCCACGCGCCGTAGCTGTGCCCGGTCGCGGGGATCGCCTCGGTGCGCGTCTCGCCGCAGCCGACGCAGGTGAACAGGTTTTCGCCGTCCTCCTCGCAGCTCGCCTCGCGGACGGTCTCCGTGAGGTTCCAGACGTGCGTATGGCCGCCGTAAACGATCTCATCCGTTTTTTCCGCGCCGCAGACGGTGCAGGTATAAAGGATCTCGCCGTTTTCGGTCTCGGTCGCTTCCGAAACGACCACGCCCGCGTCCCACGCGTGAGGCGCGGTGACGACGTGCGAAGGATCGTTCGCGCAGATCTTCCGATGCTCGTTTTCGTCAAGCTCCGTCCAGGCGCCGTAATCGTGCCCGGTCGCGGGCAGCGTTTGCGCCGTGCGGGAGAGCTCTTCGCCGCAGTCCGCGCAGTAGACGACAAGCTCGCACGAGCCGTCGACCTCGCAGGTCGCGGGGATCTCGTTCTCGCGCACCGCCTGCGCGGGAGTATGCTCGTGCGGGGGCTCGTTCGTCCAGTGGGCGTAGACCGTGAGATCGCCGTCCAGCAGCGTCAGCGCGGTCACCTGCTCGCCGCCGTTTCTCGCGGTGAACCAGCCCAGGAAGGTATAGCCCTCGCGCTCGGGCGTTTCGAGCGCGCCCGCCTTGACGGCTTTCCACTGCGCGTAAAGCGTCAGGTCGGCGTCGTCCGCGTAGGTCGCGCCGGGGGCGTAGGGATCGCCGCTGCCGTCGGGAGAAGTGTTCCAGCCTGTGAAATTCAGGCGAATATTCTTATTTTCGGTCGCGGTTTCTCCGCCGTTCGCGTCGTAGGTCAGCGTCAGCGCGCGCGTGGGCCGGGTTGTGCTCAGGGTGATCGTGTCGCCGACGACCTTGCTCTGATTTGCGGGCGCGCCGGACCCGCCGTTCGCGTCGTAACGGATGATGTTGCCGCTGGCGAAATGAACGGTGGCGTAGTTGTAATAGTAACTTGAAAGACCGAGAGCGTACCACTGCTCTTCCGTGCCGCGGAAATAGATGTCGGTAAGATTATCGCAATCGTAAAACGCATAATCTCCGATACTTGTAACGCTGCCGGGGATCGTAACGCTCGTCAGGTTGTCGCAATAGCCAAATGCATAATTCCCGATTCTCGTCACGCCGCTCGGGATCGTAACGCTCGTCAGACCGTCGCAATTGTAAAACGCCTCATAACCAATAACTCTAAGACTATCAGGCAAAGTGATTTCAAACAACCCATTATGGTTTTCAAAAGCGTCTTCTGTGATACTCACTGTTCCGTCTTTTACAGTATACGTACCTACAAGTTCACTGTTAGCCTTGATCAAATGATTTCCAATATATAATACGCCATTTTCCCATTTTTCCGGATCGTTGTATAACGCGGTTCCGTAAAAAGCGCCCGAAGAGATATTGATTACACTGTCGGAAATGATAATATCAGCAAGGTTACTGCAATTTAAAAAAGCCCCGTATTCTATGCTGTTGACGCAATTCGGAATTGTTATGCTTGTTATATTCACACACCCTGAAAAAGTCATATACCCGATTGTTGTCACCACATCGGGAATAACCAAATCAGCAACCAGTTCTCCGTTTATATAGAGATAATGAGCATATGAAAGTGGATTACAGGACTCGCCCTCTCCCGTAAACTCAATTGAGCACCAAGCTGCCAAGTCGCTGATATTTACACTTTTCAAGCCATCACAATCATAAAATGCATCTTGCACAATTGTAGTTACACTGGCCGGAATTGTTATACTTGTAAGACCGTAACAACCACGAAAAGCACATCCTTCAATAGTATTGATACTCTCCGGCAACTCAATGCTTTTTAAATTATAACACATATAGAAAGCAGAGCTGCTAATTGTTGTAATACCATCGGAAACTCTTACGATTTTGATTTGATCTTTAACAGAATACCACGGTGCGGAAGTCGAACACCAACCATAATTTATCATTTCCCCTGTTCCGGTGAGCGTCAGAGTTCCGGTGTCGTCCAGCACATAAGAGATATTTCTGCCGCACATACCCTGCTTGACGACCTGCGGTTCCGAACCGGTGCAATAAACGGCGGCGTAATTGATGTTGTAGTCCGAAACGCCGAGCGCGTTCCATTCTTCTCTTGTTCCGGTATAATAAACAGCGTTCAGACTGCTGCAGTTATAAAACGCGCGGTAGCCGATGCTCGTAACACTGCCCGGGATCGTCACGCTCTCAAGACTGCTGCAGCCGTAAAACGCGTAACTGCCGATGCTCGTCACGCTGCCCGGGATCGTCACGCTTGTCAAAATGCTGCAACCGGAAAACGCGCTTTCACCGATGCCCGTCACGCCGTTTTCGATCACAACTGACTTTATCTGAGTGCGGTAGGAATACCATGGCATTTCTTCCATTGAGTCCCAGTCAGCAGGCCCAATGACTCCCGATCCGCTGATCCTCAGCACCCCGTCACTGTAAAGCGTGAAAACAACATCGTATCGACTGCCATTATCAACTTCCCAATTGTAATTCCCGCAATTCCCGCTCGCGACAACATTCCACTGTGCGTCCGCACAACACACAACAATACCCGCCGGATTATACAATGAAACGCCGAGTGCGTTCCATTCTTCTCTTGTTCCGGTATAATAAACAGCGTTCAGACTGCTACAGTTATAAAACGCGCGGTAGCCGATACTCGTCACACTGCCCGGGATCGTCACGCTCATCAAACTGCTGCAGCCGGAAAACATGTAATTACCGATGCTTGTCACACCTTCCGGGATCGTCACGCTCTCAAGGCTGCTGCAGCCGGAAAACGCATAACTGCCGATGCTTGTCACACCTTCCGGGATCGTCACGCCCTCAAGGCTGCTGCAACCGGAAAACGCGGAACTGCCGATGCTCGTCACGCTAGCCGGAATTGTATATTCTGTATCGGTTTTTCCCTCAGGATACTGTATCAGAGACGTCATATCTTTATTAAACAAAACGCCGTTATCCGAAGCGTAAACGCTGTTATACATTCCGACATAAAACGCTTCCATAGACAAACAACCGGAAAACGCATAATTGCCGATGCTTGTTACGCTGTCCGGGATCGTGATTTCTGTCAGACTGCTGCAACCGTTAAACGCGTAATTGCCGATGCTTGTTACGCTGTCCGGGATCATCACGCTTGTCAAGCTGCTGCAGCCGTAAAAAGAACTATACAAAATTCCAGTCACACCGTTCCCGATCATAACTGACTGAATCTGTGTCCGATAAGAACACCACGGTATTTCTTCATCAATATCATAAGCGCCGATTCTTCCGGTGCCGGTGATCGTCAACAATCCATCGCTGTCCAGCGTAAAGAAAACCTCATCCGGACCGTCGTCAATTTCCCAATCATAATACCCGCAATTCCCGCTCGCGACGATCTCCGCCGCCTGCGCGCGGACGAACAGCCCCGACAGGTCGATCTCGGCGAGCTGCGCAAAGGGCAGCAGTCCGAAGACCATTACGACCGCCAGAAGGACAGCCATCATTTTTTTCATTTCACATCAGCCTTTCAATTTTTTCTTTCTATTGTTTTGGGTGCGCCGCCTGCGCGCCCGATATTCCCGATTAATTTATTTAACTATATTATTATAAACCATAATATTCCGAAATGCAATGGCCCGGGAACAAAATCGTTGATATCGGGAACGAAACGCTGCAGTAAATTCTGATTTAACGGCGAAGCCGTTAAATCAGAATTTACAGGCATTAGGCATTGGGCATTAGGCAATAGCTTGCGTTTTGAGCCCCGTCCCTTGCGGACGGGCGAGAAATGCAAAATGGTTAAATCCGTTGTAAAATATACAATTTCTCCTCCTCGCCACCCCCACCGCAAGGGGTGCGGA
>JAFRPB010000231.1 GCA_017429345.1 Clostridia bacterium
ACCTTTTGCAACTTTGCATTTTGTCTTTTGTCCACAGTTTAGGTTTTTTCACTCTCTGACTGTCCGTTCTTATGGAGCTGTCTTCAATTTTTCACTCTTGACTGTGTCCATTTTCATGGGTATAGTTTAATTTCCGACACTCCACTCTTCACTCTCCACACTGCACACTATTATGCGGCGCAGCTGCATATCTCCGCTCTCCGAACTGAAACACGGCGCCCCGTTTCCGGAGCGCCGCGTTTGTCTTATCCGAGCACCGCGTGCAGCAGCTGGCAGTACTGATAGTCGCCTTCCATGTAGGTGTCGAACACGCCGGTGACGGTGATCTCGGAGTTCAGCTCTGGGTAGTCGAGCGGATAGTAATAATCCCCGTCGAGCACGAATTCAATGCCCTGCGAGCAGCAGGCGGTCGCGTCGGGGATGATGCAGGCGAAGTAGCGCTTGGTCTGATCCGTGTTCTCCGTCGTCGCGAAATTGCCGCTCATTTTTACGACCTTGCCGAGGTAATTGTCGGGCGTCTGCACCATGTTGAGCACTTCTGAATAGATCATCGTGCTGCTGAGCTTGGTCAGATCCACGTCGATCACGTCGTAGGCGTTTTTGCCGGTATCCGCGGTTTTTGTCTGTTCCGCGGCGGTCGTCTCGCTCGTCTCGTTCGACTGCTGCGCGGATGCGTTCGCCGCCGGGTCGTCGACAACCTCACTCTCTTTCTTTCCGCAGGCGGAAAACGCTCCTGCAAACAGAATCACACTGAGAAGAATACATATTATCTTTTTCATGTTTTTGCACCTTTCTTTAAAAATCCCGTCAGGGTAAACAGAATAAACGCGAAAATATCGACCGCAACGATCGTCGAACCGACGGGCGTACCCGCGAGGATCGCGATCAGCATGCCGAGAAACGCGCACACAACAGACGTGATCGCCGCGCAGACGGTCACGGATTTGAAGCTCTTGCACACGCGCATCGCCGACAGCGCGGGAAAGATCACCAGCGCAGAGATCAGCAGCGAGCCGACAAGATTCATCGCCATGACGATGATCACGGCGATCACGACCGCGAGCAGCAGATTGTATGCGTCCGCCCTCGTGCCGGTGGCCTTGGCGAAGTTTTCGTCGAAGGTGATGCAGAAAATTTTGTTATAGAACAGGATGAACACGATCAGAACGACCAGCGTCAGCACGCTGCACACGATCACGTCCTTCGGCTCGAGCGTCAGGATCGAGGTCGCGCCGAACAGCGTCGTGCACACATCGCCCGAGACGTTCGACGAACGGGGCTTGAACAGGTTCATAAGCAGATAGCCGATCGCCAGCGCGCCGACGGAGATCATCGCCACCGCGGCGTCGCCCTTGATCTTTGTGTTCTGCCCCGTGCGCAGAAGCAGGATCGCCGCGGCGATCGTGATCGGCAGCACGATGATCATATCGTTCATCAGCGTGAATTTGAACAGGCTTTGCAGCACGGCGGAGATCGTCAGCGCGCCGAACGCGACGTGCGACAGGCCGTCGCCGATATACGAGAACCGCTTGAGCACGAGCGTCACGCCTAAAAGCGAGGCGATCAGCGCGGTCAGGGTGCCCACGATCAGCGCGTACCACGCGCTCGACATGCTGAACGAGGCGGTAAAACGCTCCAAAATCAGCTGCATCACGCGTCGCCTCCCTTCAGAGAGATGAACCGGCTGCCGGTCTCGCTGTTTTCGTAGTCGCTCTTTGCGCCGAAGAAAACGTTCTTGCCGATATGAAGGATGTGCGTCGCGTACCGCAGCGCGGCGTCAATGTCGTGGGAGATCATAATGACCGTGATGCCGTATTCTTTATTGAGCTCCTCGATGATGCGGTAAAGCTCCGCGGTCACCATCGGGTCAAGCCCTGCGACGGGCTCATCGAGCAGCAGCATCTTCTGAGTCGCGCAGAGCGCGCGGGCGAGCAGAACCCGCTGCTGCTGTCCGCCGGAAAGCTCCCGGTAGCAGCGATCCGCCATATGGTCTATGCCGATACGGCGCATATTCTCCGCCGCCCCCCGCTTCTGCTCGGCGGTGTAGAACGGGCGAAGCCCGCACTTTCCCTGATAGCCCGAGATCACGATCTCGCGTACCGAGGCGGGGAAATCCTTCTGCACCACGGTCTGCTGCGGCAGGTAGCCGATCTCGTTCTGCTTCAGGCCGTCGCCCGTGACGACAGAGCCGTGCAGCGGCGGGATCAGCCCCAGCAGGGTTTTCATCAGCGTGGATTTTCCCGAGCCGTTTTCCCCGACGATACACAGATAATCCCCCGTGTTGACTGAGAAATTCAGCTCGTGAACGATCTCCCTGCCGTCATAGCCCAGGCATAAATTGTTACAGGTTAGCAGAGCCATTGTCAGTCTCCTCAGCTCAGCGCAATTTTAAGCGCTTCGAGATTTTTCTCCATCACGGAAAGATAGGTCGCGCCGCCCGCCGCGTCGTCCAGCGTCGCGGACTGCAGGGAATCCATCGTGACGACCTCCACGTTCTCCGCTTTGGAATTCGTCACGATCGTCTTCGCGAGCTTCCCGTCGGAGCTCTCAAGCGCGACGATGTGTTTTAGACCGAGCTCTGCGAGCTTCCCCGCGAGAAAACTGATCGTTTCGAAGCTCGCCTCGGATTCCGCGGAGCAGCCGAGGAACGCGGCGTAATAGGTGATGCCGTAATCCGCCGTCATATAGCGGAAGGGGAAGCGGTCGCCGAAGACCATCGTTTTATTCGGCGCGGCGTCCACCGCGGCGGCGTACCGGGCGTCGAGCGCGTTCAGCTTCTCGATATAGGCGTCGGCGTTCGCGCGGTAGAGCGCGGCGTTGTCGGCGTCGGCGGAAGAGAGCGCTTCGGCGATCTTGTCGCAGAGAAGAGAGGCGTTTTTGAGCTAGAGCCAGATGTGCTCGTCGGATTAGACCCCATCTTACTCCGCTTCCTC
>JAFRPB010000232.1 GCA_017429345.1 Clostridia bacterium
ACCACGCCTTGTCAAGCACTTTTTTTAATTTTTTTTCGCGTTTTTTCAGGCCTCACGACCCTCGATCCCGCTGCGCCTCTCCCGAAGCGCTTAATGAGTTTAGCATATCACTCCCCGATTGTCAACACCTTTTTTTCATTTATTTGGATTTTTTTTGCCCGTTTTTTCAGAGCCACAATATATTGTTGAACGCTGTTTTTTACACCCACAAGTCTGCCATTTCTTTCTGTGTTTTTCAAGAACGGAAAGAGAAATAATACTATTGAAACAATAAAGGAGAATGAAACCATGAATCATCATTTTATCAGAATATGGCAGTGCCTTGTGATCTTTCTTCTGTGCATGGCGCTTGCCTGCGCCTGCGGATTTTCGGGGCTTTCCGCGCTGTCCTCCCGGACATCGCAAACCTCGGCGGAAGCGCCCGTGCTTTCCCGTCTCGGCTCCCGCGGCGCGGAGGTGCGGAGGATACAGCAGAAGCTTGCCGATCTCGGCTATTACAGCGGCAGCATCGACGGCGTTTACGGCAGCAAGACCGAGAGCGCGGTCAGAGCGTTTCAGCGCAACTGCGGCATCACCGCCGACGGGATCGCCGGACCGAAAACGCTTCTGTATCTCGGGCTGGGCGGGTCCTCCGGCTCGCAGACAAGCAGCAGCGATCTTTATCTGATCGCGAAGGTGATCGCGGCCGAGGCGCGCGGCGAAAGCTATACCGGGCAGGTGGCGGTCGGCGCGGTCATTCTCAACCGCGTAGCGCATCCGTCTTTTCCGGATACGGTCAGCGGCGTCGTTTATCAGGCGGGAGCGTTCAGCTGCGTGCGCGACAGCAACTGGCAGGTCGAACCAGGCACACAGGCAAAAAAGGCGGCGCAGGACGCGATCAACGGCTGGGATCCGACCGGCGGCGCGCTCTACTATTATAATCCGGCGAAAACGAACGACAAGTGGATCCGCACCCGCCCGGTCGTGGTAACGATCGGCTCGCACGTCTTCTGCAAATAATCCGAAATCGGTGTTTACTTTTCGGATAGAAAAGAATATAATGGATAATAATATATTATCCATATTTACATAGGGAGATGTCTCCGTTGAAAAATCTCGGATACTATAACGGAAAGATCGGGCTTCTCGAAGAAATGCAGGTGCCGATGCTCGACCGCGCCTGCTATTTCGGGGACGGTCTTTACGACACGACCGCCATACATAATTATATCCCCTATTGCCTCGAGGACCACGTAAACCGGCTGTTCCGCAGCGCGGAGCGCCTGCACTTCAACATGCCGATGACGAGCGATGAAGTCTGCGCTCTTGTGCGGGAGCTCTGCCGAAAACTCGACTCGGGAGATCAGGTCATGTATCTGCAGGTCAGCCGCGGCACGGGACTGCGCAAGCACCCTTACGGGGACCGTTCCTTCACCGCGAATATCTGGCTGATGCTGACCCCGGCGGGCCCCTTTGACACATATGTAAAAGTGAAGCTCTTTACCGTGCCGGACACCCGTTACTTTCATAACGACATAAAAACGATCAACCTGCTGCCCTGCGTGATGGCGGCGGAGCAGGCGCGCGCGGCGGGGGCGTATGAGGCGCTGTTTTACCGCGAGGGCGGCAGAGTGACCGAATGCGCGCACAGCAATATCGTAATAATAAAAGACGGCGTTCTGCGCGCGCTGCCCCTCGACAACCTGATTTTGCCGGGCATCGGCAGGAAGAACGCGATCAACGCGGCGAAGAAACTGGGGATCCCGGTGGACGAGACGCCGTTTTATCTCGACGACCTGATGAACGCGGACGAGATCGCCACCGTCGGCGCGTCGCATTTCTGCATGCAGGTCACGCACGTGGACGAAAAGCCCGTCGGCGGCAAAGCCCCCGATCTGATCCGGGCGATACAGGATGAGTTGACGAGAGACTTTGAAGAGAAGTGCAAATTCTGATTTGTCGAGGTCGAAGACCTCGCAAATCAGAATTCAGTCCCGAGTCCCGAGTCCCAAGTCCCGAGGCGGTTATTTTTCTCAAAATAATAAAAGGAAAACCATATCGTTCCCCACTGTTTTTCACCAAGACACGCAGGCTTACCCTTCGTATCTCGGGACTCGTGTCTCGGGACTCGGGACTTAAATCCACAAATCAGTCTTTCACAAGGAGTACAATATGGACACAAAACGCATCAGCGCGGTGATCGATCTTGACGCGATCCGCTTCAACGCGAAAACCGCAATCGACAGAATACCGAAGGAAACGAACTACCTCGCGGTCATCAAGGCGGACGCCTACGGTCACGGGGCGGTGCAGATTGCCCGCGCGCTTGCGGATCTGGCGGACTGCTTCGCCGTGGCGACCGTGGATGAAGGCGTGGAAGTGCGCGCCGGAGGAATCAAAAACGATATTCTCGTGCTCGGCTATTTCGCGCCGGAATATTATGAATCGGCGATCATGCACGATATTCAACCGAATATTTTCACATACGAAAGCGCCTTGCGCCTCTCCGACACGGCGGTGCGGCTCGGCAGAACCGCCGCGTGCCACATCGCGGTGGACACGGGCATGTCGCGCATCGGCGTTGAACCGGACGAGGCAAGCGCTCTGACGGTGAAACAAATCGCCGCGCTCCCAAATCTGAAGATCTCCGGCGTGTTCTCTCATTTCGCGACGGCGGACGAGACCGACAAGACCGAGGCGCTGCGGCAGCGCGAGCGGTTCGACCGGTTCAACGAAATGCTTGACGCGCTCGGCGTGCACATCCCGCTCAGGCACATCAACAACAGCGCGGGCATCATGGAATTCGACCGCCATTACGATATGGTGCGGCAGGGCATCACGCTCTACGGGCTTGCGCCGTCGGAAGAGATCCGGCGCGACAGCTACCCTTTGCGTCCCGCGATGTCGCTGATCTCTCACGTCTCGTTCGTCAAGACGCTGCCTGCGGGCAGAGGGATCAGCTACGGCAGAACTTATATTACGGGAAAAGAAACACGCGTCGCGACGGTCCCCGTCGGTTACGCGGACGGCTACCCCCGCAGCCAGTCGAACAAAGGGCGCGTCATCATCAACGGCACGTATTGTCCGATCCTCGGCAGGGTCTGCATGGATCAGTTCATGGTCGACGTTTCGGACGCTCCCGACGTGAAGATCGGCGACAGGGTCACGCTGGTCGGCACGGACGGCGAGTGCGCGATCTCCGTCGAGGAGGTCGCGGGCAGCGATCCGTATTCGTTCAACTACGAGTTTGTCTGCGGGATCTCCCGCCGCGTGCCGCGCATCTACGTCAGCGGCGGCAAGGTCGTGGATGAATATACCTATTTAAATATATGAAAGACTGTGTTATCAATGAAAAAGGAAGTGTTGTTATGATTCAGAAGATCACAGCGGTATTTCTCTCGATCCTCGCGTTTTTCTATTCGCTGTTCGGCGTCTCGTTCAAACAGAATGAGCAGAACGCGGCGGATATTTACCAATCGGAACACGCTTCGCCCGGCGGAAACGAAAAGACCGACGAGCTGAAGGCGCTGTACTCCGAAGTCAAAGAACATATCTCGACCGTGACGCCCTGCCCGGAGAAAGATCCTTACCCCGAAGATGAACGGATCAAGGCGGTCTTTTTCGACGGCGAGGAATGCCTCGGCAAGCCTGCCCGCGTGTTCGCCTATCTCGGCTTCCCCGAGGGCGCGTCGGCAGAGGACCCCGTGCCGGGCATGGTGCTCGTGCACGGCGGCGGCTGCCACGCCTGGGCGGAATGGGTACAGTTCTGGGTAAACAACGGCTACGCCGCGATCTCGATGGACGGCTTTGCGCAGGTTTATTCCGGCCCGGACCATACTTACGACCACGAGCCGGAGCACTGGACGGTCGACCCCGAATCACATCTGCCGATGGATAATTTCACGACGGCGGACAAGCCGTTCAAAGAGCAGTGGTTCTATTATTTCATCGCGGATATTCTTCTTTCCAATAATATTCTGCGCGCGGACGAGCGGGTGATCACGGACAAGATCGGGCTGACCGGTATCTCCTGGGGCGGCTTTGCCTCGAGCATCGCGGTCTGCTACGACGACCGCTTCGCCTTTGCCGCGCCTGTGTACGGCAGCGGGTTCCAGGACGTTTCGCAGACGCCTTGGGGCGCGGTCTTCCGCGGCGCGGGCGTCAGCGACGTATGGGACGCGAAGAACCTGCTCGGCGAGGTCACCATGCCCGTAACGTGGTTCAACAGCGACCATGACGCGTATTTCTCGGCGGATTCCGCCGCAGCGTCCGCCGCCGCCGCGCCGAACGGCAAAGTGACGTTTATCCCGAACTTCCTGCACGGGATGCTGATCGAGCAGCCGGAGGTCCTGCGCTTTGCGAACGGGCAGACCGGCCTCGGCGCGGGCAATATCGAGATCGACGCGGTCTCGTTCGAAGGTGAAAGAGCGATCATCTCGTTCACGCTGCCCGAGGACGCAAAGAACGCCGCGGCATACGTTTATTACCGCAGCGGTCCGCTTGAATACGACGGTTCCGATCTGAAAGAGGACTGGCAGGTTCAGAAGGGCTCCGTGCTCGGCAATGACGCGAATATCCGCATCCCCGACGAGGCGCAGATGTTCTATATCCTGATCGAGGGCAATACGGGGAGCCTTTTCGCCCGCGAGCCGATCTACGCCTCCAGCGGCATTTTCACCCGTGATATATTAGCATAATAAGTCCCGAGGCCCGAAGCCCGAGATACGAGAGTCGAGATACGAGAGTCGAGATACAAGAGTCAAGATTTGAGAGCTGAGAACCGGCAACTATTATATAATCAAATCGCGCAGCGATTTCCGACACTTCACTCTTCACTCTCCACACACCACACTGCCGTCAACCGGCAACGAGCAACTAACAACCAGAAACGAGGAACGAATATGGAAATCCCGAAAATCCTGACAGAACACGCGGCGCTTCTTGAAGAAAAAACAAAAAAGCGCTTTCCCGCGCTCGCGCCGCTCGCCGCGCAGTGCTATCTGAACACGATCGAAACAACGGTGAAAAAATGCGATAACGGCGATTATTTCGTCATTACCGGCGATATCCCCGCGCTCTGGCTGCGGGACTCAGCCGCGCAGCTGCGCCCCTATATGCCCCTTTGCGGCCAGAGCGAAGAGCTGCGCGAGATCATCCGCGGCATCATCCGCCGCCACGCGTTTTACGTGAATCACGACCCGTATTCCAACGCGTTCAACGAGGTCTCGCACCCGAGAAGCCATCGGGACGACACGGATTTTTCTTCCGATTACATCTGGGAGCGCAAATACGAGGTCGATTCTCTCTGCGCCTCGGTCTATCTCGTCGCGGACTATTACGACGCGGCCGGTGATAAAACGATCTTCGACGACGCGCTGCACGGGATGTTCCGGGCGATCATCGATACTTTTATCAAAGAGCAGGACCACGCGGCGAATTCCGCCTATTATTTCCGGCGCAAAAACTGCCGCGAGACCGATACCATGCCGAACGACGGCAAGGGAAGACCCGTCGCGGTCACGGGCATGACATGGTCAGGCTTCCGTCCCTCGGACGACAGCTGTTATTACAATTATCTGATCCCGGCGGAAATGATGGCGGTCGTCGCGATGAAGCGCGCAGCGCTTCTTCTCGAAACGGGATGGAACGACGGAGAATACGCCGAGAAAGCTCTGAAGCTCGCGGTTGAGATCGACGCGGGGATCAAAAAATACGGCGAGATCGAGACCGAAGAATTCGGAAAGATCTACGCCTATGAGGTCGACGGTCTGGGCAATTATCTGCTGATGGACGACGCAAATTCCCCGAGCCTGCTCGCCGCGCCGTATCTCGGCTACTGCGGGAAGGACGACCCGCTGTATCAAAATACCCGCAGATTCATTCTTTCAAAAGCGAATCCGTGGTATTTTGAAGGCAAAGCCGCGAAGGGCGTCGGCAGCCCGCACACGGGCAAGGACCGCATCTGGCACATCGCGCTGACGATGCAGATCCTCACTTCAATCGACGGGGACGAAATAAACCGCTGTCTTGAAATGCTGGCGAACACCCACGCGGGCACGAATTTCATGCACGAATCATTCGATAAAGACGATCCGTCGAAATTTTCAAGAAAATGGTTCGCCTGGGCAAACTCCCTGTTCGCCCAGATGCTGGGACAGATATGGAATACGCAATAATATTACTCAAACAGATTCTGATGATGGCGATTCTGTCCGCCTGCGGATTTCTTCTGTTCAGAACGAAAAAGATCACGCCGGAGGGCAGCAGAACGATCGCGAATATTCTGATATACGTTTCTCTGCCCTGCGTGATCGTCAACAGCTTTCTGACGGAACGGACGGAAGAAAAAATGATCGGTCTGGCGATCAGCGCGGGAGCGGCGGCGGTATTGCTCGGCGTTTCAATGATCATCTCACGGCTCGCGTTCCGCAGGGACGCCGTCGCGGCGTTCGCCTGCTCGTTTTCAAACCCGGGCTTTTTCGGCATTCCGCTCATCATCGGCGTACTCTCGGACGGGGCGGTTTTTTACGTTGCGGCGTTCATCGCGTTTCTGAATCTTCTGCAGTGGAGCTACGGCGTATCGCTGCTCACGGGAGAAAAGGCTTCTGGGTTGCCGAAAAAGATCCTGACCGCGCCTTTCATGATCGCCACCGCGGCGGGATTGCTGTTTTTCTTCACTCAGCTTCAGCCGCCGCAGATCATAAAAACCGCGCTCGGCTACCTCTCGGGGATCAATACGCCTCTTGCGATGTTCACGGTCGGGATCTATCTCGCGCAGACGGATATCAAGAAAATGCTTGCGACAAAACGGCTGTATCTGCTCTCCGCGCTCCGGCTGATCGTGATCCCCGCCGTAAGTCTCGCCCTTCTGTCCCTTCTGCCGAAGGACCTGTTCGAGATGAAGCTTGCGCTGCTGATCTGCGCCGCCTGTCCCGTGGGCTCGAACGTAGCGGTTTACGCGCAGCTTCATAATAAGGATCACAGATACGCAGTACAGACGATCGTTATTTCAACGGTTCTTTCCGTCGCCGCGATCCCCGCGATGGTTCGGCTGGCGGTGATGATATGGTAAATTCTTATTTGTGAGTAAGCACAAATAAGAATTTACAGGTAGGAAGGAGGGAGTAGGAAGGAGGAGGTTCGGAGGTCGCTTCGCGACTTGCATTGCTGAGAGAGTAAACGAAAAATCGTTGTAAAAAATATTTGTTTAACCGTTTCTGTAAATGGGGTACGGGGCAAAGCCCCGTCATTCCCTCCTCCCTCCTCCTTCCTACTTCCTACTTCGTCGGGCGCAGCCCGATAGATCAGAATCAATCAAAGGAGTGAACTCCATGGATCTTCACGAAGCAATCGCGGCACGGCATTCCGTGCGGCAGTATCTCAACAAACCTCTCGGTGATGAAGAAGCCGCCGCGCTGGAACAGCTCATCCTTGAATACAACAGGGAAAGCGGTCTGCATATTCAGCTCGTGCGGGACGAGCCCCGCGCGTTTGACGGCAGAATGGCGCATTACGGCAATTTCACAAACGTGACGAGCTACTTTGCCCTGGTCGGCAAAAAAGGTCCCGATACAGAGGAAAAGATCGGCTATTGGGGCGAAAAGCTCGTGCTCGAAGCGCAGCGTCTCGGACTGAACACCTGCTGGGTCGCGCTGACATATAAAAAGATCCCCGGCGCGTTCACGGTAGAAAAAGGCGAAAAGCTGTATCTTGTGATCTCCCTCGGTTACGGCGCGACGCAGGGTAAGGCGAGAAGCTCGAAAAGCGCCGAGATCCTCGGCGGCGTGACCGACGACTCGCCCGAATGGTATAAAAAAGGCATAGAGGCGGCAATGCTCGCCCCGACCGCGATCAATCAGCAGAAATTCCGTTTTGAGCGCAAAGGCGATACCGTGACGGCGAAGGCGCTGTTCGGTACTCCGCAGACAAAGATCGATCTCGGTATCGTGAAATGTCATTTTGAGATCGGTGCGGGATATAAATTCTGATTTTTTCATGCATGTTCCGAAAAACCGACGCTTATAAAGGAGACCTCATTATGGGCGACATTCCTTCCTCCCCCGCTATCCGCAGACTGTTCGACGCATTTCCCGCGATGGACAGGATCGATATCTCGGTCACATACGCCGACATCCGGCGGACGACTTATTGCGAAACAGCGCGCCGCGCGACGGATGAAAAATACATTCTCACCGTATCGGACGGCGGATCGAAAGCCGGGATCGAATGCTCCAGAGGGAAGAGCGCCTGGTACGCGCTGTGCGAGCTCGCCCGCCGCGTCGGGGACGGGACGCTCCGCGACGGAGAGTTCATCCGCTCCCCCGCCTTCGCTTCTCGCGGATACATCGAGGGCTTTTACGGCAAACCGTGGACGTCGCGTCAGCGCGTCGACATTCTTCGGCTCGCCGCTTTTCACGGAATGAATACTGTATATTACGCGCCGAAGGACGATCCTTATCACCGTGAGAAGTGGCGCGACTTATACCCCGCGGACGCGCTCGCCGATCTTGCGGCGCTGGTCCGCGAAGCGTCGGAGCATTATATGGATTTCTACTGGTGCGCCGCGCCGGGACTGTCGATCCGATATTCCGACGACGGGGATTTTGAGGCCCTGATGCGCAAAACGCGGCAGCTGTATTCGATCGGCGTGCGCTGTTTCGGCCTTTTGCTGGACGACATCGAACCGGAGCTCTCGGACGCGGCGGATCAAGCCCGTTACGGCGAGACCGTGAACGCGCACATCGATCTTGTCTGCCGGTATTCCGACGCGCTGGCGGCGCTGGACGAAACGCTCCGCCTGACGGTCTGCCCGACGCTCTACCACGGACGCGGGGACGAATATTATATTGCGAAACTGGGACGAAATATTCCCGCGCGCGTTTCCCTGTTCTGGACCGGCCGGGATATCTGCTCGCGGGAGCTGACCGAATTCGAGGCGCTGAAGTTTATTGAGTCCACCCGACATAAGCCGCTTTATTGGGATAATTACCCGGTCAACGACATGGCGATGTACAACGAGATGCACCTGGGGCCGCTGATCGGGCGCGGTCCGGAGCTCTGGAAATACGCCGAAGGGCTGATCTGCAACTGTATGGAATACGCGGAATGCTCGAAAATCCCCCTGATCACCGCAGCGGAATATCTTTGGAACGGCGCGGCCTATGAGCCGGAAGAAGCATGGCGGCGGGCGATCCGCGAGATCGTCGGCAGGGAAAGCGCCGCGGTTTTCTCCGTCTTCGCCGATCATCTGCGCACATCGTGCCTGATGGATGAAAACTCAAAGCAGCTCATCGGTCTGTTTTTCGACGTCGCGAAGCAATGGAAAAAAGGCGAAAAAGAAGCGGCGCTCGAAAGCGCCGCAGAATATATTGAAAAAATGCGCGCCTGCAGGGAATTTCTCGCCCGCGATCTTCCTTTGTGCCGGGAGCTCGCGAAATGGACGGAGAAATTCGGCGTATTCTGCGAGCTTGCCGATAAGCTGCTCGAAAGCTTCACGTCCGGCGGCGACGCGCGTATCCGGGAGCTTCACGCGCTGCTGGCAAAATATGACTCCAACCCCACCCGCTTCGCCGACGACGCGGATATCCGGATTGCCGTCAGAGAGATCATCGGCTCCTGAAACCGCCTGTCGCGGATGAAGTCGGGATTTCACGACGCCCCGCGGGAGCCGATCTTTTTCCCGTTCCGCACGAAATACACCGTCGCGGCGATCCCGGCGGCGAAGCAGATCGCGCCGAGAACATAGGAAACCACCACACCGTACCGGACAAGGCTGTCCATCAGACTGACCGTGCCGTACATTCCGCCGACAAAGGCGGGCGGCAGAATGATCGACAGGACAAGGTCTGGCTTCGGAAGCTGTTTCCCGAACAGCGCCGCGGTAAGCAGTCCAACGGCGGGCGGCACGCATATCAGCGCGACAAACTGCCATGTCTGCATTCCGAGGGCGTCGTCGCAGTACATCCCGACGCAGAAGCCGACAAGCGGGACGCAGCATGCCGCCCAAAAGAGTGTTGAAAGCGCGGTAAACGCGCGAAGGACGATAAACAACACTTTTTTCATATGGAATCCTCCTCTTGTTCATATTTCATCTTTTTCAGCGCTATCACAGTATCGACCGTAAAGATCAGCGCGCAGACGATCCCCGCAAGGCAGCACGCAGGGCCGAGCAGGACCTGAAAGCTGATCTCCGTATGCCATACGAAATGAAACATCGCAAGCGCTTCCGCCGTCAGCGCTGCGGGCGTGAGAACAGAAAGCAGCCGGTCGAAAAACGGCAGCTCCTCCGGGAAACCGATCAGCGCGGCGAAGCCCGTAACGATCGCGGGAACGGCCGCGCACAGCAGGACCGCGTTGCCGATCGCGGGGATCGGCTCAAACGGGATGCTCAGAACGGCGCAGACATACGGAATACAGAGCAGCGCGAAAAACAGCGTCGACAGGACCGTAACGGTTCGCATAATAACAAACAAGGTTTTATCCATAATAAACCGCTCCTTTCCCGATTTCCGAAGCCAGTATAGCACGGAAAAAAGAAAAAGGAGCGTTATTGTAATATTCGGCTGGATTTATGTAATATTTGGGATGAGGGATGAGGTGTAAGGTGTAAGGTATAAGGTGTAAGGTGTAAACTATACCCATGAAAATGGACACAGTCAAGAGTGAAAAATTGAAGACAGCTCCATAAGAACGGACAGTCAGAGAGTGAAAAAACCTAAACTGTGGACAAAAGACAAAATGCAAAGTTGCAAAAGGTATAGGAATTTGC
>JAFRPB010000233.1 GCA_017429345.1 Clostridia bacterium
CTTCACGCTTGAAACAGTCTTATAGGCTCTGACGCGGACGTAATAGGTGCTGCCCTTGGTCAGGCTTGCGATCGCCTTCGAGAGCGTCGACGCGCCGCTGACTGTGACGGTCTTCGCGCTTGTGAAGCCCGAATTCGTCGCGTATTGGATCTCATATCCCGTCGCCTTGTCGTTTTTCGCCCACTTCACGGTCATGGTCTTCGACGCGGAATTCGTCAGGCTTGAGATCGCGACGCCGGTCACGCGATAGGTCGCCTTTGCGGTATAGGCGCTCTTCGTCGTGCTCTTGTAAGCGCGGACGTAATAGGTGTACTTCGTGCCGTTGTTGTCCTTGACCGCGGTATCGCTGTAGCTGACGGTCACGCCGGAGGTGATTTTCTTCACAAGAGAGTAGCTGCCCGTACCTTCCTTGCGGTAGACGTAATATCCGGTCGCGCCCGTGACCTTCGTCCAGCCGACGGTAATCCCGCTCGCGGTGTTCGTGAGCGTCGGCGTGACCGGATCAAGGCGCGTCATCGTTTTCGCCGTATAGGCGCCTTTGGTCGTGCTCTTGTAGGCGCGCACGCTGTAGGTGTACTGCGTGCCGGAGACGGCGGTCGTGTCGATGTAGATCAGCGTATCGGGATCGGCGATCTTCTTCAGAGTCGTATAGCTGCCCGTGCCTGTCTTGCGGAAAACATAGTAGCCGTCCGCGCCTTCGGCTTTCGTCCATGTAAGCGTCATGCCGGTCTTGCCGTTGGCAAGCGTGGGCGTGATCGCAGCAAGGCAGGTGATCGACTTCGCCGTGTACGTTCCTCTTTCCGTGCCGCGATAGGATTTCACGCAGTAGGTGTATTTCGTACCGGGCTCGGCGGACGTATCCGTATAAGTCACGGTCGCGTTCGAGGAGACCTTTCTGATCGCCTTATATGAGGTCGAGGCGGTCTTGCGATAGACGTAATATCCCGTCGCGTTCTCGTCCTGCGCCCAAGTGAGCTTGATGCCCGTGGACACATTCTCCGCCGTAACGGCGATCTTCGCAAGGGCTTTCTGGATCTCCTCGGTCATTGTTTCGCCGCAGACCGTGCAGGTGAAGGTCTTCACGCCCTCCGCGGTCGTCGTCGCCGCGGTCGTCACAACGCCGTCGTCCCATGTGTGCTCTCCGGTCGCGGGAATGACCTCGCCGGAGGATACCTTCTCGCCGCAATCGTCGCAGTATCTGTCGCCCGTGAAGCCTTCCGCGCCGCAGGTCGCATCAACCGCGCCTTCGGTGCGCAAATGCTCGTGCGCGTCGGGATCGGAAGCCATGACCTCGGTCTTCACCGCGCCGCAGCTTTTGACGGTGCAGTAGAACGTCATTTCACCCTCGCTGATACAGGTGGGCTTTACGGTAATGCTGCCGCGGCTCCATGTGTGCTCCGCGAACGGTTTTTCCTCATGGCCGGAAATATACTGCCCGCAGTCGTCGCAGTATACGCCTGCGGTATAGCCGTGCTTGATGCAGGTGGACTCGGTCGCATCGACCTCATGCGTATGCACATGGCGGGTCGGATCCGTCTGTGTTTCGACCGTCGTGCGCGAAAGCTCCGCGCCGCAGCCGAGGCAATAGACGACGCTGTCATAGCTTCCGGCGGCGCTGCAGGTGCCCGCGGTCTCGTTTTCGATCTCGGTTCGCGTGCCGCCCGAATGAAGCGCAGGGTTGGGATCGGTCGAAACGGTCTCGGTTGCGCCGCAGCCGGGGACGGTGCAGGTGTAAAGGATCGAACCGCCCGCGTTGCAGTATGCGGTCTCAAGCGTCTCGCCCGCGTTCCACATATGCGCGGCAAGGGGCTTTTCCGTATGGCCGGAGACGTATTGCTCGCAGTCGTCGCAGAATACGCCCGCGGTATAGCCGGGCACGACGCAGGTGGATGCGGTCTCGCCGACGGCGCGCGTATGGACGTGGCGGTCGGGATCGATCGCCGTTTCAACGGTCGTTCTGCTCATTTCCGCGCCGCAGACGGTGCAGTACGTGACCGCGTCGTGGCTGCCGGGCTGAGAGCAGGAGCCCGAGAGCTCGTTTTCATAGACAACTTCGCCGGCGACGTGCTCGTGCGCTACGATATCCGTCGTCATGGCCTTCAGCGACGTATTGTGCATATAATACACCGTGCCGCTGACCGTCAGCGGCGTCGAATAAGTATCCGCCCACGAATTGCCGTTATAATAGAAGGTCTGGCCGGGCTGACTTCCGTAGCCCGTGGTGTTCTCCGTCAGGATAACGCCCTTCTGGCCGTTGAACATATAGGCGCAGACGGAAAACTTTTCGCCCTCGTCGAGGCGGATCGGGTCCTGAATCGCGGCGGTATGATACCCGGCGTAGGTTTCGGTGCCGACGAGCTTCGCCGCAAGCGTGCCCGAGGTCGGATCCGCGTCATCGGTCAGGCCTGTATAAACGTAAAGTATATACCGCATCCCCGGAACATTCGTCCAGTAGCCGACAGACGTCAGGAAGGTATCGTTCTGCGCGGTGAATACGTTCGCGATCTTCGGAGCCGCGTTTTCGCTGTATTCACATGTATACGGCCAGTAGAGCTTATATCCGACGCCGTCATACTGATAAATGCCGTCGAACGCGTCCGCGGGAGCCGCGGTGATCGCATTGAACTCGTGCAGCGAGGATTCGTAGTAGGAAATATAGAAATACCCGTCGACGGTATAGCGGTTCGACGTGCTCCAGCTGTTCTTGCAGAGCCATGCGCCGGGCGCCTCGGGACGGTTCCCCTCTTTGAAATGCTCGACGGAATAGTTGTCGTCCCAACCGACGATCGCAACCATATGGTTCGACGACGTCGTCAGGCCCTCATAATACGCCGCGCTGCGCACGCCGTCGATCGTCGTGATGTTATAATACGCGTCTTCGCTTTGATAGGCGACGGTCACGCTGCCGTTTTCGAGAATCGCCTGCTTGACCGCGGGAAGAAGCTCGTCGACGCTCTCGCCGGAATAATCGAGCACGCTCGAATCGGAGATGTGCATCGCGCTCACATAACGGTCGCTTTCGGGCAGGAGAACATAGAAATCATCCTCATCAAACGGGTAATCCGCCTCGTTCGCCGCGCCGGCGCCTCTGGCCAACGCGGTGGAAGCCTTGAAATAATTGCCGCCGCCGTCAAAGATCTCGTTGACCGTGGCGCTCTGTCCGTCGCCGTAAGTCGGATCGGACGCGTCGGTCGTAAGAGAATTGATTCCGAAATTCGCCAGATGCGATTCGGAAAGATCAATTTCGCCGACGTCCGCGAGCCCCTGTTTGACCGCGCTCGTCTCGATCGCGCTGATCGTGGCGAACGACCAGCAGATGCCCGCGCCGGACTGATATTTCACGCCCGTGACCAGATCGTCGTCCCGCGCGTCGTACTGTGTCGGCAGGGATACGGCGGGCGCTCTTCTGCCGCCGGATCGCGATACCGGCGCGAAGGAAACGCGTTCGCCGTTCTGATCGGCGAAATAGACGCCGAAGCCATCCGCCTCATATTCAAGAGAATAAACATTCACAAACCCGTCGCCGCCCGGCTCGCCGTTCTCCGCGGCAAAAACCTGCGCGGGAAACAGCGTAAACAAAAGCAGCAGAGCAAGCAGCAGAGATGTGAACTTTCCCGAAAACCGTTTCATAACCGTGCTCCTTTCAAAAAAACGTGTCATTTAAAAAAACGTGTCATTTATTTAATTATAACATTATAATATGAACAATTCAATACGGGAAAATTGCCGTTTGAAATATCCGGCCCGAAAAAAGAGAATTCGTTTTTATTTCAATCCCGACGGATACCGCCGAGGAACACCGCGCGGCGGGACAGATCCTCTGAGCAGACGACAAAATCCGCGTATTTTCCGGGCGCGATCTCACCGATCCGATCCAACGCGCCAAGTTCCCGCGCGGGGTTCCGCGTCGCCGAAAGAATCGCTTTCTCCTTCGGAATCCCGCTCTTTACCGCGGTCAGCAGGCAGTCGTAAAGATTCGAGGCGGAACCGGCGATCGTACCGTCGGTAAGCGTCGCCAGACGCCCTTTGACGTATATCTCCCGCCCGTCGCCGTCCATCGTATATATCCCGTCGGGCATACCGCAGCAGCGCAGCGAATCGGAGATCATGCAGATCCTGCCGGGGAAGAGACGGAACGCGAGGCGAAGCATCGCCGGATGCACATGCATTCCGTCGCAGATCAGCTCGGCGAATACGTCCTCCCGCTCGCTGCCCGCGGCCACGGGTCCCGGCGCGCGGTGATGCAGCCCCGGCATCGCGTTGAACAGATGCGTCATATGACGCGCCCCGGCGTCGAACGCGCGGCGTGCGGTATCATAATCCGCGTCGGTATGAGCGACGGAAACGACGCAGCGGCGACTCGCCTCGCGAATAAAATCCATCGCTCCGGGCAGCTCCGGCGCGATATCGACGATGCGAAGAAGACCGCCGCTTTCCTCATACAACGCATTGAAGAAATCAAGATCGGGCGAGCGCAGAAATTCGGGATTCTGCGCGCCTTTTTTCTTCTCAGAGAAAAAAGGACCCTCCATATTGACGCCCATAACGCGGGCGCAGTCGGCGGGCCGGTTCTCCGAAAGCGTTTTCGCGTTCCGAAACGCGGTTTTCAGCGGCGCAAAAGGCAGCGTGAGCGAGGTCGGCGCAAAGCTTGTGACGCCGTTCCCCGCGAGATAACGCGCCATTTTCTCGAGCCCCGCCGGATCGCCGTCGGAAAAATCCGCGCCGCTGTTGCCGTGGGTATGGATATCCACAAGGCCGGGAATGACATACGCGCCGCCGAGATCAACGCCCTCCGACGCGGTTTTGCCGGGAAAAATATCCGAAAAAAGTCCGTCTTCGACGGAAAACCCGCCGAAAACGAACCGGTCGTTCAGGAACACATACGCGTTGGTGTATACCGTCATATTTCCCACTTCGCTTCTCACATTTCACATTTCACTTTTTACTGTTCACTTTTCACTGTTCACTTTTCACTTGTCAATAACTCCGCTGCGGCTTCATCCAGAAACACCGTCACATCCGGGTGTGTCTGCAGGATCGACGCCTGACAGGCGGGGCTGACCTCGCCTTCGATCATCGCTTTGACCGCCTTCGCCTTCGCCGCGCCCGTCGCGATCAGAATGATTTTCTTCGCGCTCATGATGGTGCCGATCCCCATGGTCAGCGCGTAGCGGGGCATTTTTCCGTCTTTAAAATATATACTGTTGGACTCGATCGTGCTCTCATGCAATTTGATTCGGAACGTGCCGGGAGCAAAGCTGTCGCCTGGCTCGTTAAAGCCGATATGGCCGTCGGTTCCGATGCCGAGGATCTGCACGTCCACGCCGCCGATCGAATCGATCAGCGCGTCATACCGTCTGCATTCCGCATCGGTATCCGCCGCGTTTCCGTCCGGAATATGGGTGTTCGCGGGATCGATATCAATGTGATCGAACAGATTTCTGCGCATAAAAGTGTAATAGCTGTTCTCGTCGTCGCGCGGCAGATCGCAGTATTCGTCAAGGTTATACGCCGAGACGCCCCTGAAGCTGATCTCGCCAGCCTCATACTGCCCGATCAGATATCGGTAGGTCGGCACCGGGGACGCGCCGGTAGCAAGTCCCAGCTTCGCGGCGGGATCGTTTTTCACGATATCAGCGATGATTTTGCCGGCGGCCGCGCCGATCTGTTCTTTCGTCTGAAATACTTTGATTTCCATGGAATTCCTCCCGTGAATGAAGCGTTATTTCACCGTGCGGTGTTGCCTCATTTCTCTTCTGCGGCGTTCGGATCGACATAATCAAATCTGTAATTGCTGCGGCAGACGAGCGTGAGATATACGGTCAGCTCGCCGTATTTTTCCAAAGCGCCGACGCCGTGCGCGTGCGCGGTGATACGCATTTCGGTAACGTAAGACGCGCTGTTCAGCTCATCGGTGATACGGTTCACGGAAAATTCGATGCGGCTGCCGGTATAAACGGCGCCGTAATCATCAAGTGCGATATAATCGCTCAGCTTCGCGAGCTCCGTCTTGATTTCTTCTTCGTCGGGCAGAGGAATGATCGGCGCGATGACGGAACCGACGGACAGCGGATATTCTTCATCCTGAAAATTCAACGTGCCGCGGCGTTCGTCTTTGATCTCGACGGTACCGTCGTCCTTTTCCTCCTCGACGACGGCGCAGGACCCGTCGGTAAGATACAGGGATTCCGGCGCGGCGGGGGCAAGCCCGCCCCAATCTTCACCGAAACCGACGTTTTCGGAGGACCCTATGCTTTTCGCGATACGGTCGCGCACTTCCTTCGCAGCCTCGTTCAGATGCTTCAGCTCCGGATCTCTCACCTGAGCGCCGTTTTCATCGGTCTTGCCCTCAAGCGCTTTTGACACGATATTCAGGTCGTTGATCTCATATTTTCTCTCGCGGGAGAGACCCGCGCCGACGCTTCGGGCGTCGGCAAGAATACGCGCGTAATACTCCGCGGCGGCGGTTTTTTCATCCGCGACCTCGGTGCGGTTCGTTGTGAATGCGAGCGTCGTTTCCTCGTCGCCCTCAACCATTTTTTTCACGGCGTCGCATCCGGTAAACAGAATACAGACGCAGAGCGTTACCGCGGTCAATACGGCGATAAATGATTTTTTCATAACGATTTCTCCGTTAACGATATGACTCTTCCAGGCCCTGTTCATCGAACAGATACGCGGCGTTGATCAGAATCTCGACGCCCTTTTCCACGCTCTTGCGGTCGACGTTTTCCCAGTTGTCGTTCCGCGTGCGCATCAGCTTGCCCGCCTCTTTGCCCGCGGCGGAATACACCGCGGCGGGAATGCCCGCCTTCGCGACGGCGGCGGCGTCGCTCTCGCCGGACGCGGTCTGAAGCTCGACCTCGCTGAGCTCGCCCGCCTTTTTCAAAAGCGCGCAGGCGCGTTGATCCATCGCCGCGCCGCCGGATTTCTCGTAAACGGTCTGCGCGTCGTAATCGCGGACCGTATCGACGGAAATAAACAAAGTCTCAACGCCGCCGTTTCTGATTTCGTCCGCATGGGCTTTCACATAGGCCTTCGCGCCGCGCAGCCCCGCCTCGCGGGAGCCGGTCGCCATGCAGACAAGCTCGGTATTCTCAAACCGCAGGTCGTGATCCGCCATGTATTTCATCACCGCGGCGGCGCAGAAAACGCCGGTCAGGTCGGTATTCGCCCCCTGGGCGGCGTTCTTTTTCGAAGCGAAGAAAAACAGCAGCGCGTAGGCGGGCAGAAACGCAAGGCTCACCCAGCCGAGAATATGCAAAACGCCGCTGTCCGCGGGAAGGACGATCCCCAAAACGCCGACGACGGCTATATACACAAAGCCCAGCGCGGCGTATATCTTAACAAAGCTCATCAGCCCTTTGCCGCCGAGATAGGCGGGCGTCCATTCGGGCGAGGAATCCATATGCCCGGACAGGATCAGCCGGCGCTTTGTTTCGCCGGACGCCTTTCTGACCGCGATCAGGTTATGGGATGTTTTTTTCGGGAACAGAAAATCGATGATCTGCCCGCGCAGAAGCAGCTCGCCGAAAAGCACGATCACCGCCAGAACGGCGGGCGTGAGCGCAATGATATAAAGGCGAAGGACACACAGCACGATCGCCGCCGTCATCAGCACCGCGGCGGCCTTGAGCGAGCCGAGAAACGCGTCGGGATGCGTCTCAAAAGCCTCGATGTGCGTTTCGTCCGCGCAGGTTTTATATTCGTTCTCCATATATTCCTGCGCTTTCAGCTCCGCCTCGCTGCCGGCGGGACGCGGGCCGATCTCCTTGCAGACCTTCGTCAGGCCGCGCGTGGCGAAATTGGTATATTCGCGGACCTTTGATTTGAATTGGGGATGGGATTCGGATGCTCGCATAATCGGTTCTCCTCGCAGTGACATAATATTATTGCAGTATATATCATATAGTACCACATTTTCCGCCGTTCGTCTATATCTTTTTGAAATATATTTCCCTTTGACATTCCGTTTGCGTAATAGTATAATATAAATTCGAAAGAAAAAACGAACCGGGAGAATGGAAATGAATTATCTGAACAAAAAAAACGCGGGGCTGATCGTACTGTCGGTCGTCGTCGTTCTGGTAGCGGCGACGCTGATCGGCTATATTGTTACGCGCACCGTCGCCGGCAAAAAAAGCGGGCTGAACGGCGAGGCGACCACCCTTTATACGACAACGGATCCGGCGTTGACCACCGCCGTGCCGACGACGGTCTGGCCGCCGGTCTTCACGAGCGCGCCGACCTCGCCCGCTTACGCGACGCTCTATCCCGGCGACACCTCGCCTTACACCGCCGCGTATACGACGCTGTTTTCGGGCGATACCGCATCCTATACGACGGCGTATTATTCCGGCGATACCTCGCCCTATACCACGGCGTATGTTCCCGCCGTCACGACGGGCGTGTATAATATTCTCGACGATGAGAATATCGCGGTGCTCGCCGAGCCGACCGTCATCAGCATCCGTGAGGATCTGTGGTTCCTCGCGCTGGTCAACAACCAGTACGCGATGCCCGCGGACTATGTCGTAAATACCGCGCCCGCCATTCCCGGCAGCGACGTGCTGCTTGAGGCGCGCGTCGCGGAAAAATACACCGAGATGTACAACGCCGCCGCGCTCGAAGGGATCTATCTCACGCCGTATTCGGGTTATCGCTCCTACGAACGGCAGGCAAACAATTACGCCCGCAAGACGCAGTTCTATCTCGATCAGGGCTACAGCGAGGCGGAAGCAAAGGCGAAGGCGGCGATGGTCATCATGCCCCCCGGCTGCAGCGATCACAATCTGGGCCTCGCGATGGATATTATCGCGACAAACGACAATTTCTATACCACGCCGGAATACGCCTGGCTCTGCGCCCACGCGGAGGAATACGGATTCATTCTTCGTTATCCGGCGGATAAACAGCATATCACGAAGGTTGAATACGAGCCCTGGCACTGGCGCTATGTAGGCGTCGATTTCGCGAAAGCGATCAACGCGTCGAATATGTGCCTTGAGGAATATCTCGCCGCCGCGGGCCTGATGCCCACGCCTTACGTCGTGGGCGTCGACAGCCCGGGAGTGGGATAAAAACCGAAAAGCCGGGGCGCAACGCCCCTGCTTTTCGGTTTTCAGAGCGGAGTTCGGAGAGCGGAGATGCGGATAGGTTTCATTATGAGAATAAAACAAAACATAAAAAAACGGGAACGCAGCATTCCTGATCTGCCGGGGCAGACCGCCCGGACGCAGCAGGCGTATCTGCGGCGTATGACCGAGCTTGCGGAATTTCTTTCAAAGGATTACGAAGAACAATACAGGCTAACGGAAGATTTTGCAAGATGGAATCTGCCGGAAGAGATCGCGCTTGAATGGTCGGATGCGGAAATGATGCTGCATTCGCAGGAACTGGCTGATGTTCTTTCCGGGGAACGGCTCGCGATACTGCAAATGATTTTTGACCGCTTTGAAGAACTGCTCCCGCAGGGAGAAACTTGCGGCGTCTGGACGCATGAAGCGATGCGGACGCACCCGTTCTGGCTGGAGCAGCGGGCATTGGCGTGTAAATTTTTAAATACCGCAGACAATTGAAACACCATATAAAATGATGACCGTCCGGAATCTCCGGGCGGTCGGTTTTTCATGCTTTATTTGGTTTGTCCGAACCGCGGCTTATTCCGCGATCACAATCGTCTCGGGGGAAAGGGGTTCGATCTTCGCGGCGGCGCGCAGCACGATACGGGCGTCGCCCGCTTTGACACGCCCGTCGCCGTCCGCGTCGGCGACCCTGAGCTGCAGCTCGCTGAACTGCTCGATCTTCGCGGCGTAGCGCAGTACCGAACGGGCGTCGGTCGCCTTGACCTTGCCGTCAAAATCCACGTCGCCGACAAGATATTCCCCGTTCTGCGGCTCGCCCGTTACGGCAGGCTCGGTCGACGACGGCTCCGTCGCGGAAGCGTCCGCGTGATCCGACGGCTTCCCGACAAGGATCTCTCCGCAGCTTACGCAGATCGTCCGCCCGTCCTCCGCCTCTGTATGCGCATGCCGGCAGGTGAACGCGGGGTTCAGCCGGTAAAGGATCGGAGATCCGTTCGCATCTGAACCGTTAATATAATGGATCCCGTCTCCCCCCGCATACCATGCGACGCTGCCGTCGGACAGGGCGACGGGCGGACAGTCCGAAAGTCTTGCCGCAAAGGTATGGATCGACGAGCGCAGTTTTCCGTCGCTGTCGACCACAGCCGCCTTGACCACCTGATCCTTCATTTCGCTGAACAGATATTCCGGGTCTTCGGGCTTGGGATACTCTTCCCACAGCAGCAGGAACCGATCGCCGCCGAGCGGTACGAGATGCGGAGTGCAGACGTCGACTTTGTCGCTTTCTGTATAATCCGTGATCATTTGCGGCTGCAGGGTTTCATTGTAATTCAAACCCGGCGTCAGCCGCGCGGCGGAAAAATCCGGATCGTCTCTCTCTGCCGCGAGGACAAAGATATTGCGCTGTCTTTCATCGTAATTCAGATAGAAATTCCAGTCGACGTCGGGAATGAGCTCCCGGTCGATCGTATTCCCCGCAAGAAGGAGCTTGTCTTCCGTCAGAGCAAACCCGCCGAGCGACGCGCCGGTGTAGTTCAGACCGTTTCCGCCTTTAAAGCGCATAAAAGCGACTGAATCGATTTCGCCGAACCCGCCGTCCGCTTCGCAGAACGCGACGTTGAAGCCTCTCGGGAAGCCGTCGCCGTGATCGACGACGACGACTGTTTCGCCGTCCGCGGCGATAAACTGATTGAAGGAATGCGACACATACGCGCTCCCCCCGACCGCGCAGCGACACCCTTCCACGGTGCAGTCCGCCTGTTTCAGGATCACCGTCATATTCGACTGATGATTCGTCCCGTTTTCGTCGGCATACATTTCATGGCAGGTGTGGATAAAGAGCCTGCCGTTCGCTTCGGTCATACGAAGCAAACCGCCGTTAAACGGGATCGTGGTGTTTGCCCCGTAAACGGAGGCGCTGTTCAGCCGCTCCCACGATTTGGAATACTGCACGACGCGCATCACCTCGGCGCCGTCGTCCTCGTCGGGATTCTCCTGCCCGGATACGATATAATAATAGTCTTTCCCCGCGAAGAACCCGCCGAACAGGGGCAGCTCCGAGGGAACCGTACGGGAATCAAGCAGCTCGCTTCCGTCCGCGGAGAAATGTTCCGCCATAACGGCGGAGCCGCCGACATTTTCGACCTTCACAAGGGTATGGTCCGTATTTTCAACCAGATACGAACGGATCGGAGAAGACCAGGTATAATAATTATTGCCTCCGGCGTTATTGTTCCAGGTGCCCGGCAGAACCGTTTTGAAGACCGGGTTCCCGGACGCGCCCGGCTGCGGGTCCTCCGGCTCCTGCGGGGTCTGCTTTACCTCCTGCCAGTCAATTGTTTCCATATAAAACACATTGTCTTCCTGTTCCGTGAGAACCAGAACGCTGCCGACCAAGGTCAGGGCGAACACGGGATGCGCCGCGGTAAAGCTTTTGACAAGCTCGCCGTTTTCCAGACTGTATTCGCCGATCATCCGGTCTTTTTTCGCGACGGCAAGGATCGAATTGCCGCTTTCAAGATACGCCGCGCGGACGCCGACGCTCGTCTGATCGAATCGCGTCTGTTCCGTGTGGGCGGTACGGGAGATCTGCAGCCCGAGATCCGTCGTCTGCGTATCGAAATCATAGGAAGCAAGGTCGATCACCCGCAGGAACGAATAGACGTTGGAGGCAAGCGCGAGATATCTGCCGCAAAGCACCTCGCCGCAGCCGAAATGCTCGTACTGACTGACGCTTGTCAGCCCCGGATACTCGCCGAATAACGCGTTTGCGGTGAGGTTTGCTTTGCCGCTTTCCGAGAGCTGAGGCATTTCGATCCGGTCGAAGATCCGCAGCTCGCCGCCCGTGTATCTGCCCGCGAAGAGCATTTGCTGCAGCCAGGAGATGTCGCTGACGACCATCGTCGCGCCCGCGCCGTACCAGAAGACGCCGGTCTCGCCGTCAAAGCCGAATATGTCAAAGACCTCCGTCTTCGCCGAGGTCTGCGCAAGGATCGTTCCGTCCGCGTCCAGCAGATACAGCGCGGAGGCATTGTCTTCCGATTCTTCCGCATCTCCCGCCAGCAGGACGCGCCCGCGGCTGTCGGCGCAGATCGCGACACAGGAGATCTCATTCAGGACAAACAATTCCTCGCTTGTTTGCCTTTCGAGATCATAAACAGAGACTTTTATTCCGTTCTTTTCGTGCGCAAGAAGATACAGCTTGCTGCCGACGCAATAATCATCGATCACATCCTCAACGGTGCACATGGGCAGGAATGTTCCCGTCCGGAGCGAATAAAACCGGAGCGTCGCGCAGACGCCGTCGTCTGTGTTTGTATAATTCAGGAAATATACGCCGTTCAGCGCCTCGCAGGGATATTGCCGACAGCCGTGAATACCGTCAAGCCAGACAAACGGAACGGAGACATACGTTTCGCCGTCGGGCAGCTTCTTTACGCCCGAAACGTCCGGCGTTTCCCCGCTGACGCGGATCTCGCAGCCCGCAGAATAAACGCCGTCGGCGCTCGCGGCGGTGACCGTCGCGGTTCCCGCGCCGACCGCGGAAACGACGCCGTCCGGGGATACGACCGCGACGGAGAGATCCGACGAGGACCAGACCAGACCGAAGGCGAGCGTGGGGCTGATCGCTGCCGACAGCGCAACCGTGTCTCCCGGCTTCAGCTCCGCAGACGTTCTGTCGATCGATACGCCGTCCGCGGGGAAATCGTTCAGATCGACCCATTTCGAATTGCCGACAGAAGCATATTCGGAATAAACAGCCCAACCGTCGCGGTCCATATAACAGTACATATATTCCAGACGCCAATAAACATCGGAAAAGATATCCCGGAGCTCGCCGCCGATCGCAGCGGGACTGCAAAGAAAAACGATCGACTCCATTTCCCGGCAGTCGGCAAACGCATAATATCCGATGCGTTCGACTGAGGCGGGGATGACGATCCGCCGAAGCGACGAGCTGCCGAAAGCGCTGTTCCCGATCATCTCCACACCGTCCGGAACGGTCACGTCGGCGATCCCCGTGCAGCCCGAAAACGCTTTGTTCCCGATCACGGCGACGGGGTATCCGCCCAGCTTCTCCGGGATCCGGACGTTGCCTGCAAGCCTGCCGTCGGTTCCGGTGATCCACGCTTTTCCGGCGGATACCTTATAAATATAATTGCCCTCGCGCTGCTCCTGCGAAGACGGTTCATCGGGAAGAGAAGAGGTATAATCGCGCTTAGCCGCAACTCTGACCGACTTTTCCCCGTCTTCCGCCGACGTTGCCGCCGCGCCGGACGCCGGCGCGCCGAATTCCTGCACCCAGTAATCCCTTTCATTATAAATCACATGCGCGACGCCGACAGCCGTAAAATCGGCGCTCAGCATCCGTCTGCGTTCCGGCTGATCGGAATAAGGGGATTCCTCGCTGCGGAAGACCGGAAACGCTTCTTCGGCGGTCGAGCCCCAGCAGATGATATTCTCGGCGCACGCCGTATAGGAATCGTCAAACGCCGTATTAAAAAGAGTCCCGTCCGGACGGTAATAGCTGATTTTCTCCGTCAGCTCGGCAGCCCGAAGCATCGCGATCTCCTCAAGACGGTAATCGTAAGTCAGCGCGCCGAGATCTGTCGGCGTGATTTTTTTGCTGTCGGTTTTATCCCAGTACCACGCGTTCCCGGGCTTTCTGAGCTCGTTGATCATCGAAAGCATCGAGCGCGCGTCGGTCTGCGCATAGCTCACCCGCCGATTATAATATGCCTGACGGGAGCCGAAGTCGATCTGCGTCCCGTTATCATTGAAATCGTCGCCGAACGCGGCGGGTACGGCGAAGCATACCGACGTCGCGACCAGAACCAGAGAGAGCGAAAACGCGAGACTCTTTCGGATCATATTCATAAAACGCATAATAACAGCTCCTTTTCCGCATTTCATTTTATCATATGAAAGAAAAAGACGCAAGAAAAAAAATCCTGATTTGTCGCGCAGCGACAAATCAGGATTTACAGGTAGGAGGTAGGAGGGAGGAAGTAGGAGGTTCGGAAGTCGCTTCGCGACTTGAATTATAGAAAGCGTAAGAGAAAAATCGTTGTAAATCATAACAATTTTACTTAAGGCAACACCGCACAATTCGGGCGTGCGGATTGCGCAGTAGATTTTTTCGTCAGATTGTACAGATTCTCCGCAGGCAACCTGACGGTTGGCAAGGAGAAGATGTGCAATATGACGGAACAAAGATCAAGCAAGACGC
>JAFRPB010000234.1 GCA_017429345.1 Clostridia bacterium
CGACACCGTCGGCGACCCCTGCAAGGATACCTCCGGCCCGTCGATCAATATCCTCATCAAGCTGATGACGGTCGTGTCCCTCGTCTTCGCGCCGATCTTCCTGAGCATCGGCGGCGGGAACGGGCTGCTGTAAAAGTCCCGAGTCCCGAGGCGGGAACGGACTGCTGTAAACAATATTTATTTTCGGAGGTCATTTTATGGCGAACAGAATCATTCTCAATCCCGTATCGTTCCACGGTAAGGGCGCGATCGCGGAAATCGTGAACATCGCAAAAGAAAAACAATTCAAACACATTTTCGTCTGCTCCGACCCGGATCTTGTGAAATTCGGCGTCACGGCAAAGGTCACCGACCTGCTGGACGGCGCGGCGATCGCTTATACGGTCTATTCTGGCATCAAGCCGAATCCGACGATTGAGAACGTAAAGGACGGCGTCGCCGCGTTCAAGGCGTGCGGCGCGGATTCCATTATCGCCATCGGCGGCGGCTCCTCAATGGATACGGCCAAGGCGATCGGCGTGATCATCACCAATCCCGAATTTGAGGACGTGCGCTCTCTCGAGGGCGTCGCGCCGACGAAGAACCATGCCGTTCCCACGATCGCGGTCCCGACCACGGCGGGTACGGCGGCGGAGGTCACGATCAACTACGTGATCACCGACGTGGAAAAAGAACGCAAATTCGTATGCGTGGACGAGCACGATATCCCCGCATACGCCGTCGTCGACCCCGACATGATGTCCTCTATGCCGAAGGGGCTGACCGCAGCCACCGGTATGGACGCGCTGACTCACGCCATCGAAGGCTACACCACAAAAGCGGCGTGGGCGATGACGGATATGTTCCACCTCGAGGCGATTCGTCTGATCGCGAAGCATCTGCGCGGCGCGGTAGAAAATAAGCCGGAGGACCGCGAGGGCATGGCGCTGGCGCAGTACGTCGCGGGCATGGGCTTCTCGAACGTCGGTCTCGGTATCGCGCATTCGATCGCGCACACCCTCGGCGCGCACTACGACACGCCCCACGGCGTCGCCTGCGCGATGATGCTGCCGATCGTAATGGAATACAATCAGGAATGCACCGGCGAAAAATACCGCGAGATCGCCCGCGTCATGGGCGTGCCCGGAGTGGACGCAATGACGCAGACGGAATACAGGGCAGCCGCCGTCGAAGCGGTGAAAAAGCTCGCCGCCGACGTGGGCATCCCCGCAAAGAATGAGAAGGTCCGCGAAGAGGATCTTGACGTGCTCGCCGCCGACGCGTACGCCGATGCGTGCCGTCCCGGCAACCCGAGAGAAACGAGCGTCGAAGACCTCAAGGAGCTCTACAGGAAGATCATGGCGTAAAAATACCGGACATGGAAAAGATCCCGGAGCCGCGGCCCCGGGATCTTACTTATTTATTGTCCATTTAAATTCTGCTTTAACGGCAATGGATCGCCCGCTTCGGGAAGGATTCATTTTCGCCGCGCACTTTTTTATCCGAACAGATGCGTCAGGAAATAAATAATACGGTGGAAGAAACCGACGAGTTTGTCGAAGACATTCCCGTTGTGGATCTTGCCGCATTTCGGGCAGTGCTCGTGGGCGACGTCCGCGTTGCCGTAAATATCGATATCGGCGATCCGCGCGATCCCGTCCGCGCCGGGGTCGGTGACCGTGATCTTCACGTACGAGCCCCGGACCGGGTCAAACCGGAGGACGCTTCGCGCTTCGGTGTTATCCGATACCTCGGCGGCTTTCGTCCAGTTTTCACCGTCGGCGCTGACTTCGACCGTAAAGGCTGCGGTGTTGAGCGAAGCGTCGAGCCCCGCCGTCTGCGCGTGGTAAATATCAATTTCACCGATCTCATACGCTTTGCCGAGAGAATAGATCACGCTCTGCTCCCCCGGCTCCGACGCGGTCCGCATGCTGTCGGGACGGCATGCGCCGTCCGCCGTGAGGATCGCCGTTTCGTCTCCGCCTGTCGCCTGCGCCGTCAGCGCGGACTTGAGCGTCACATCCTGCGGCAGACCGTGCGATTCGTAATACAGATTGTAAAAATGGTCCGCCCGGACGAATTCGACCACGTCGCTGCCGTAGGTCTTCGCGTAATAGTCCGAAAGATCCTGCTCGAGACGGGCGACGTCGGCGATATCGTGGAACGCCCACACGCTGACCTGCGTCGCGACGAACACGGGGTATTTGCCGTCGTATTTCAGATATTTCACCGCGTCTTTGATGTCGCCCTCGATCTGCGTCAGCGGCGTCGTGCCCTCGGCGTTGCTGGCGAAATATCCGGGCGTCATCTGCACCATCAACATATCGTTGACTACGTCGGTATATCTGAGGCGCAGCGAGCTGTTCGTGAAATTCTGCACGGTCAGCCCGTAAAGATACGGACTCTCGGTTGAATAGATCTTTCTCTGCGAGGATGAGAGGTTATCCCAGATCGTGACGGCGCGCAGCCCCGCGCGCTGAAGATAGCGGTCCGTCAAGCGCACGTACGCGCCGAACGCCTCGTCCGAGGTGAACTGCACGCCGGTATTGCCGCCGAAGGTGTTGATCGGCATCGTATAGCCCATGCCGGAGGGTCCGCAGACGAAGCACTCGGTATCCGTCGCGCCGGAATAATAATAATTCAGGATGCCGGGCGCGAGGTCGGCAAGTGCGGGACTGACCGTCCAGTTGACCGCGACCCTGCCCTGATTCCCTCTGTTCGCGTTCCAATAGCCGCGCATCGCGTGCATATCGTATTGGATATTGTCGCCGTCGCTGATGAAATAGGCGATATAGATCTTGTTTTCCAGCTCCGGCTGATCGGGCACGGCGGGCGTTTCGATCCGCAGATCCTGCGCAAAGACCGTGGGATCGCAGTAGAAGTCGGCGGGCACGCAGGAAAGCCCGCACTGCGCCGCGACGGTCATCAGCTCGCGCTCCTGCCCCGCGTACCAGCCGGTGAGGATCGACTCGCCCGGCGTCATGGTGTTCAGGAATTCTTTGAACAGCGCGGTCTCCTCCCCGCCCGCGCAGGAGAGATAAACGACCGCGCCGCCGACCGCGGAGGCGAGATCGCGCATATGCCACGGAAGATCCGTGCGCTGCACCACGAGGATCCGATGCGTGCAGTCCTGCCAGTAATTGTCGAAGAGATACCGGTAGATATCGACCGTTTCGGTATACGGCAGATCCCGGATATCGGCGAGCACGGGCAACTCGATGCCCCGGGCGCGCCACGTTTCGTAAAGCTCGCCCGTGAGCGGGACGGCGTTCATCGTGTTGCCGATCGAGCTCGCAAGGTTCATATACTGGTCGCTGCGTTCGGTGGAATACAGCACCGCGCCGTCGACCGCGTCCGCTGCGAGTTCTTTGATGTATTCGTAGGCGTTTTCGCGCGTCGCGACAGTATATGCATACCCGTATTCATCGAGCCATTCTCTCACGTCGCCGTCAAGGATGACGGCTCTCGGCGTCACCGCGTTCGCGAAGCCCTGCAGACAGGCGAGCGCCGTCATCCCGGGCGCGGAGAACAGATCCCCGGGGAAGGCGACCAGCGGCCCCTCGGGCGCCGAAAATGCGGGAAAGACCCTGTCCTCCGGCCAATACAGATTTTTTTCGGCGGCGTTCCCGGCAACAGCCGGCGTAAGAACGCACACGGACAGGATCAGCGCCGTCACTGCGGCAATCGCTCGTTTCAATAATTTCGTTTTCATTATAAATATCCTCCGATTTCATCCGATCTGTCGGTTCTTTTCGGCAAGCTGCGTCATTTTTCCGTTTTATCATATTATATCCGTTTTTCGGCGGGATGTCAAGAAAAAGCCCCGGAACCTCGCGGCTCCGGGGACGATTTGTATTACTGGTAAATTCTGATTTATCGATAAAGTCCCGAGTCCCGAGTCCCGAGTCCCGTGAACCTGTATAATAAAATTGTACATTTGGAGTTCGTAATGGTATAATGAAGAAAAAGGAGATGGACTTCAAATGGGAACACATGGAGAAAGCAGCAAAGAGTACAAGAAAGAGATCATGAAGCTGC
>JAFRPB010000021.1 GCA_017429345.1 Clostridia bacterium
AACACCCAACACCCAACACCCAGCACCCAACAACATAACCATGATCTTCGGCAGACACATCAACAAATATTACTTCAGATTCGCGCCGCTGCTGCTTCTCGGACTTGCGGCGCTTGTGGTCGTGGACGTGCTGCAGCTTCAGATCCCGCGGCTTTATCAGATGATCGTCAACGGCGTGAACGACGGCGCCGTCTCGACAGGCGGCGAAACGCTCCCCTTTGACGGCGCGTTTCTGCTCGATCGGATCTGTCTGCCGATGGTTACGATCATTCTCGCGATGGTCTTCGGCCGTTTTCTGTGGCGGATCTGCTTCTTCAACGCGGCGATCCGCATTGAAACGGACCTTCGCGAGCAGATGTTCGACAACGCGCGGTTCCTGAGCTGCGAATACTATCAGAGAAACAAGGTCGGCGACCTGATGAGCCTGTTTACCAACGATCTCAGCACGATCCAGGAATGCTTCGCGTGGGGCGTGCTGATGTTCTTCGACGCGGCGCTGCTGGGCACGCTGTCGATCGTAAAAATGGCGAAGATGCACGCGCTTCTGACGGGACTTTCGATGATCCCCATGGCGTTCCTGCTCGCCGCGGCGACCGTGCTCGGCAAATACATGATGAAAAAATGGGACGTGCGGCAGGCGGCGTTTTCCCGGCTTTCCGATTTCTCGCAGGAGAGCTTTTCGGGCGTCGCGGTGATCAAAGCCTTTGTCAAGGAAGCGGCGGAGCTCGCGGCGTTCCGCAAGCTCAACAAAGACAACGAAAAGGCGAACGTGGATCACACCCGCGCTTCGGTGCTGTTGCGGATCCTTGTGACGTTCTTCGTCGGCACGGTGATGAGCGTGATCCTCGGCTACGGCGGCTATCTCGTTTACAAAGGCGTGTTCAACGCCGGACAGCTTGTGGAATTCATCGGCTACTTCACCGCGATCGTATGGCCCGTCATGGCGATCGCGGAACTGATCGACATGACCTCGCGGGGCAAGGCCTCGCTCAACCGCGTCGGGGAGCTTCTGGACGCGGAGCAGACCGTGAAAGACCGACCGGGCGTGACGGATCTTGAAAACATCCGCGGCGAGATCGAATTCCGCGACCTGACGTTCCGTTATCCGGACGGCGAATACGACGCCCTGTCTCACGTCTCTGTACGCATCGAAGCGGGAGAGAACGTGGGCGTCGTGGGCAGAACGGGCGCGGGCAAAACCACTCTCGTCGATCTGATCCTGCGCACTTACAACGTGCCGGACGGAACGCTGTTTATCGACGGGCACGACGTCAATTCCGTATCGATCCGATCTCTGCGGGAGGGCTGCGCCTATGTGCCGCAGGATAATTTCCTTTTCTCAGACACGATCGGGAACAATATCGCCTTTGCCGCTGACGGCGCGTCGCCGGAAGATACGGTACGCTCCGCTTCTCTCGCCGACGTTGACGGAAATATCCGCGAATTCACCGACGGATATGATACCGTGCTCGGCGAACGGGGCGTCACGGTCTCCGGCGGGCAGAAGCAGCGCATCTCCATCGCGCGGGCGCTGATGAAAAACGCGCCGATCCTGATCCTTGACGATTCGGTTTCCGCGGTGGACACGGGCACAGAGAAAGCCATTCTCGAAAACCTCGCCCGCACTCGAAAGGGGAAAACGACGATCCTGATCGCGCACAGGATCTCCACGATCGAGCATATGGATAAAATACTGTTCCTTTCGGACGGGAAGCTGCTCGACTGCGGAACGCACCGGGAGCTTTACGAACGATGCCCCGCGTACCGCCGCGCCGTCGAGCTGCAGGCGCTTGAGGCGAAAGGAGGCGGCGGCGATGACTGAATACGCTCCCCTGCTGCTTGTCGGCGCGATCATCGGCACGTTCACGCTTCTGTTCTCCGCCGCGTATATCATACTGAAGATCAAAACGAAAAACGAGGAAGACCGCCGTCAGATGAGCGACCGGGAACTGACGAAGCGGATCATGCGCTACGCGAAGCCCTATAAAAAGCAGTTCGCGCTGGTCTTCGTCATTATGCTGATCTCGATCGCTTACGACCTCGCTTCGCCGTATCTCGTCGGCAGGATCGAGGACACGATCAAGAATCGCTTCGCGCTCCCGGAGCTGTTTTCGCTCGTCGCGGTCTACGTCGGGATTCTGATTATCAGCATGATCTGCACTTATCTGCAGGCGATCATTCTGCAGAAGACCGGGCAGAAGATCGTTACCGCTTTGCGCGAGGATATTTTCACCCACGTCGAAGGGCTTTCTCACGCGCAGCTCAACGAGATCCCCGTCGGCAAGCTCGTTACGCGCGTAAGCAACGACCCGAACGCGATCTCTTTCCTGTTTACGAACGTTCTGGTCACGCTCGCGAAAAACGTCACGCTGATCTTCGGCGTGCTCGCCGCGATGTTCATTCTCAACCGCGCGCTGACGCTCGCGGTGATGTGCTTCGCGCCGTTTCTTGTTCTGTTTACGCTCATTTTCCGTAAATTTTCGCGCCTGGCGCATCTTAAGGTCAACGACGCGACCACCGACGTCAACACCTATCTTTCCGAAAATCTGTCGGGGATAAAGATCACGCAGATCTTCAACCGTGAAGACAGAAAAATGGCTGATTTCCGCGAAAAAAGCCGCTCGCTCAAGCGGGCGACGCAGCGGCTCATTCTTGTATTCGGCATTTTTCGCCCGATGATCTATATGCTTTATATATCATCGGTAATGGTTCTCTTCTGGCTCGGCGGAAAGGGATATATCGACAACGTGAGCTTTTTCGGGCAGACCGTGACCGGCGGCGTGATCGTCACGTTTTATATGTATATCTCGAAATTCTTCGAGCCGATCCAGGCGATGGCGGAGCAGTTCGATATGCTGCAGCGCGCCTTCGCCGCGGCGGAGAAAATCTTTAAGGTTCTGGATATCGAACCCGGGATCGTCGACGCGCCGGACGCGATCGAGCTCGACGAGGTGCGCGGCGAGATCGAGTTCCGCGACGTGTGGTTCGCCTACGAGCCGGACGAGTGGGTCCTCAAGGGCGTTTCGTTCAGAGTCGAGGCAAAGCAGACCGTCGCTTTCGTCGGCGCGACCGGCTCCGGCAAAACGACGATCCTCGCGCTGATCTGCCGCAACTACGATATTCAGAAAGGACAGATCCTGATCGACGGGATCGATATCAAAAAAATAAAAATCGCCTCTCTGCGCCGCTGTTTCGGGCAGATGCTTCAGGATGTGTTTCTTTTCGCGGGCGATATCCGCGGGAATATCCTGCTGCGTTCTGAGGGCGTTTCGGACGAAGAAGTCATGCAGGCCTGCCGCTACGTCAACGCGGACGCCTTTATCGGCAAGCTCGAAAAGGGCCTTGACGAGCCCGTGCGCGAGCGGGGCAACAATTTTTCCGCGGGCCAGCGGCAGCTGCTCTCCTTCGCGCGCACAGTGCTGCATAAACCCTCGGTGATGATCCTCGACGAGGCGACCGCGAACATCGACACCGAAACGGAACAGCTGATCCAGGATTCGCTTGAAAAAATACGAAACATCGGCACGATGCTGATCGTCGCCCACCGGCTTTCCACCGTGCGCCGCGCCGACCGGATCATCGTACTCGATCACGGCGAGATCGTCGAGCAGGGCGATCATGAAGAACTGATCGCCCGCGAAGGCGCGTATTACCGGCTGTATATGATGCAGATGGATAAGATGAGGCTGGAAGATAAAATCTGATCTATCGCTCCGCGATAGATCAGATTTTAGTCCCGAGTTCCGAGTCCCGAGGCGGTCAATTTTACTCAGGATAATAAAGGGAAGGCCCTATTTTTCCCGGCTTTTATACCAAGACGCACAATCTTGCCTTACATATCTCGGGACTCGAGGCTCGGGACTTAATCGATAAA
>JAFRPB010000235.1 GCA_017429345.1 Clostridia bacterium
CGTGCCTCCCGAAGGTACCACCGGCAGCGTGCCTCCCGAAGGTACCACCGGCGCCGTGCCTCCCGAAGGTACCACCGGCGCCGTGCCTCCCGAAGGTACCACCGGCAGCGTGCCTCCCGAGGGTACCACCGGCAGCGTACCTCCCGAAGGTACCACCGGCAGCGTGCCTCCCGAGGAAACGACCACGAGCGTGATTCCTCCTGAGCCTACCACCGAACCGGGCAAGAATGTATTCTTTAAGCTCGGCGACGTGAACAAGGACGGAAAAGTCAATTCCACCGACGCGCGTCTGGCGCTTCGCATTTCCGCGAAGGTGCAGACAGCGGACGACTTTACGTCTCGCCTTGCCGACGCGAATCAGGACGGTAAGGTCAAAGCCAAGGACGCCCGCCTGATCCTGCGCGCGTCTGCGAGGATCGAACCTCTGCCCGATGTGAATGTCTTCGAGAAATAACGCGAAGAAACCAAACGCATTATAAAACAAAAAAACGACCGGGGCGGTTTGATCCGTCCCGGCGTTTTTTACAGTCTGTTGTTTATTCTTTTACGATCTCTTTGATTCCGGTCGCAAGACCTGCGATGCCCTGCAGCTCGGAGGGGATGATGATCTTCGTGGCCTGGCCGTCGGCGACTTTCTGCATCGCCTCAAGGCTCTTGAGCGTCAGCACGCCCTGAGAGGGAGCCGCCGCATTGAGGATCTTGATGCCTTCGCCCATGGCCTGCTGCACCTTGAGCAGCGCTTCCGCCTCGCCTTCCGCTTCGCGGATCTTCGCTTCCTTTACAGCCTCCGCTTTGAGGATCGCCGCCTGCTTCTCCGCTTCCGCGCCGAGAATCTGGGCTTCTTTTTTACCTTCCGCAATACGGACGGCGCTTTCCTTTTCGCCTTCCGCGCGCAGGATCGCCTCACGGCGCTCGCGCTCCGCCTTCATTTGTTTCTCCATCGCTTCCTGGATCTCTCTGGGCGGAAGGATGTTCTTCAGCTCCACGCGGTTGACCTTGATGCCCCAGGGATCGGTCGCCTCGTCGAGGATCACGCGGATCTTCGCGTTGATCGTGTCGCGCGAGGTCAGCGTATGGTCGAGATCGAGCTCGCCGATGATGTTACGCAGCGTCGTCGCGGTCAGGTTCTCGATCGCCGACAGCGGATTCTCAACGCCGTAGGCGTAGAGCTTCGGATCGGTAATCAGATAGTAGACGACCGTGTCGATCTGCATGGTGACGTTATCTTTCGTGATAACGGGCTGCGGGGGGAAGTCTGCGACCTTTTCCTTGAGAGAGACGGTTTTCGCGATTCTCTCGATAAAGGGGATCTTCACATGAAGCCCCGTCTCCCAGGTCGTGCTGTATGCGCCGAGACGCTCGATGACGTACGCCTTCGACTGGGGGACGATCTTGATGTTCGCCACAACGACGAGCAGTACAAGAAAAACGATAATGCCGAGAATGATGAAACCTACCATTGCGCCTGTCATAATAATTCTCCTTTTATAAATTTATTTTCTGTGTACGATGAGCTTTACGCCCGCGATTTTTTCCGCGACGACGAGCGCGCCTTCTTCGATCACGCTGTCGTCCGCGCTGCGCGCCGTCCAGACCGCGCCGTCGAGCTTGACAAGCCCCGTGCCCGCGATGCCGTCGATCGTCTCGGTCACGACGCCCTCTTTGCCGAGGCATTTGTCTGCGTTCGTCGGCTGGAACCGCGCTTTCATGCGCTTTTTGACGAGCGGCCGAACCCCGATCAGCGCGACAGCCGAGACGACGATGAACAGCACGACCTGCAAAACATACGAGTCGGGCTTAATGATCGCCGCGATCAGCGACACGAGCGCGCCTGCCGCGAACCAGATCGAAGTGAGCTGTACGCTCGCCGCTTCGATCACGAGCATCAGGACGAGCACGCCGCCCCAGATAATCGCCATCATATTCGTCATATTCGTCACCTCCGTTACATATTCAATCTCCCTGTGAAAAAACGGGAGCCAACTCTACAGCCAGCTCCCGTTAGTTCTTGTTCGATTTGTCGATATTCTATCATATCGGAATTAAAATGTCAATACCTTTTTCGTTATTTTTTTATCGATTTGAGTTTTTATACATCTGTATATATTTTTCTCTCCGGCGGACAATTTGTCGCAGGGTATTGAATGATCCGCGGCGCTGTGATAAAATAAATAAGATAAAAATATATGTTTAAAGGACGGATCCGTATGAAGGATTTCTGCAAATATGTCAACGTGTTTCAGGGTACGGGCGAGATCGATCTGCCGAAGCCGGAGGGCGTCGCCGCCCGCTGGTTCTTTATCAAGGCCGGCTGCGGCAACACCAGTCCCGCGGCGTGCCTGCCGTTCTCGGCGATGTCCGTCTCGCCGTTTTCGGGCGGCTACCCGACCGGCTACGGCGACCATATGCCGAATTCCTTCGCCCGCCCGGTGCATTTCCCTGCGGGGAAGGGGCTTCTGGGTTTTGCGCACCTGCAGCAGAGCGGCACCGGCGCGATCGGTTTCTATTATAATTATGCGGTGGTCACGCCCTTTTACGACGGGAGCGGGGAGCGCCGCGTGCCCGGTCCCGAACAGGCACAGCCCGGGTATTACGCGACGACGCTCGAGGATATCTTCTGCGAGCTGACCGTCTCGGGCAGGACCGCCCTGCATCGCTATTCCTTCGGTCATAAGGGCGGGCGCGTGCGCGTCGATTTCACGAACAACGGCGTGAATATCCCGAACTGGGGCAAGGCGGACGTCAAAGACCTGTCGCTCGCGAAATACGACGATCATACCGTCACCGCCGAGGCGACGATCGAGGGGATCCGCGTATTCTTCGCCGTGCGCGCGAACGCGCCGTTCACGATCGACGGCGGCTGCGCAGTTTTCGACGCGCCGGAAAACGGCAAAGCGCTGCTCTCGGTTAGCATTTCGCCGCTGAACGCCGAAACGGCGCTCGGGCGCGTTCTGAGGGAATACGACTTCGACGAAGCGCGGAAACAGGCTTACGGTATCTGGAACCGCGAGCTCGGCAAAATTGACATTGAGACAGACGACGACCGGGTGCGGGAGATCTTCTATTCGAATCTCTACCATTCCTTCGTCAAGCCCGCCGACTGGTCGGACGAGAGCTTCGTCTACGGCAAGGGACCGTTTATCATCGACCTTGCGACGCTGTGGGATATCTATAAAACGCAGCTGCCGCTCATCTATATGACGAACCGCGAGCTCGGAGAAAAGCTCAACGAGACGCTGCTGCGCCTTTGTGAAACGCTCGGGTTCATGCCCAACGGACTCGGGCTTTCCGACGGCTACCGCATGTTCTCCGACCAGGCGCGCATGCTCGGCTCCTACGCGCTGTTCACCGCGTACCGCTACGGCTATCCGCTGGACCCGAAACGGCTGCTCGACAACTTCAAGCGGGACTTTTCTGACGAGGGCAAGAAGGATTTCACCGAGCAGGACAGGTGCGTATCGCACACGTTCTACCTCGATATGACCGAGATCTGCACCCTCGCCGCCGGGATCGCGAAGGAGACCGGCGACGCCGAAACAGAAGCGCTGCTGCGCCCCTACGGCGAGAAGTGGCGGAAAGCGTACAGTGAAGAAACGGGCCTTCTGGGCGACGATTCGAGCTATTACGAGGGCACGAAATACAATTATTCGTTCCGTCAGATGGTCGATATGCCCGCGCGCATCGCGCTTGCGGGCGGCAATGAACGCTTTGTGAAACTGCTCGACGATTTCTTCGGCTACGGCAAGCCCGAGACGGTGCAGCCGACCGACCCGCGAGACGGGGAGATCGTGAACGAGGGCATGAAGCTCGGCAGATTCGAGGGCTTCAACAACGAGTCCGATACCGAAGCGCCGTTCTCGTATATCTACGCGGGGCGGCAGGACCGTACCTGCGAGGTCGTGCGTGCAGGGATGAAATATATGTTCACCACCGGGCGCGGCGGCATCCCCGGCAACAACGACTCCGGCGCGCTGTCGTCCTATTACGTGATGATGGCGTTCGGGCTGTTCCCCGTCGCCGGGCAGGATCTGTTCCTGATCGGCTCGCCGTTCATAAAGAGCGCGAAGATCGCCCTGTTCAACGGCAGAACGCTGGAGATTTTCGTCGACAGGGTATCAGATAAAGATATTTATGTAAAGAGCATAACGTTCAACGGCAAACCCCTGCCGGAGTATAAAATATCCGCCGGAGAACTGATGTCCGGCGGGAAGTTGGAGTTTTGTATGTGTGATAACTTCTGATTTATCGGGGCGTGAACGCCCCGATAAATCAGAAGTTACAGGCATTAGGCATTGGGCATTAGGCAATAGACTTGTCAATTTTACGCACCGCGCCTCGGGGTGCGGGTTCAGCACATCGGTAAGTGGAAAAGCTCAGCACATAGGTAAGTGAAAGGTTCAGCACATAGGTAAGTCTTCGGGTATAATGGACACGAAAGAGGTGGACATTATGCCATGGAAGGAAACCGATAAAATGGAG
>JAFRPB010000236.1 GCA_017429345.1 Clostridia bacterium
AGATCAAAATATTCCGTATTGCTCCGGTCGGTGTCGCTGTTTTCCGCGATCAGCACGCTCGCATCCGCGGAGCAGACGATGTTGTGCCAGGTGCCGACGGTCACGTTGTAGAGCTTGCAGGGCTCCATCTGCACGGGCGTGCGGTCAAGACCGATATACAGCGTCGCCTCGCCCTTGAGCAGCACAAACACCTCGTCGGTCTCCATGTGCCGCTCCATATAGGTATTCTTGGTGTACTCGTCGTCCTGCGTGAGAAACGCGACGCACCATGTTTTGAAGATCATCGTGCGGTCGTAACCTCTGCCGGTGAACTCGCTGATCTCGAGCCCCGCCGCCTTGCTTTTGTCTGCCATGTTTATTCCTCCCGTTATTAATAAGTGATCTCCGGATACAGAATATCCTCAAGTCTGCGTTTGGGCACGTAATGCACGTCGTTTTCGTCGCGGTAATACTTTACGCTCTCTCCAGGTCCGACCTCGGTCAGAACGATCTCCTCGTCGGGCTTGCCGAAGGCGACGATCAGCATCGGCGCGAGCGTTTCGGGCAGTTCCAGCGCCGCGGAGAGCTTTTCCGGGCTGAAATTGCCGATCATGATGCCGCCGAGCCCTTTTTCCGCCGCGGCGAGCAGCATCGTCTGCGCGGCGATCCCCACGTCCCGCTGATAGCGCGTAAGATCCGCGTCCCATTCGGTGTTCTGGCAGATCACGATAAACGCGGTGGGACGTTTGCCGGGGTACGGCAGATTTTTGTCGGGCAGCGCCCGCGCCCAGCCGGTGAGGGGCTGGATCTTCGCAAGCTGATCCGGCTCGTACGCGAGATAATATTTGAACGGCTGCCGGTTGACGCTCGAGGGCGCGAAGCGCGCACAGTCGACGAATTCCGCGAGTTCCTCCCGCGTGAATTTCCTGCGCTCGTCAAAGCCGCGATAGCTGCGGCTTTTTATAACAAGATCCCTGAACATTGCCCGCCTCCTTATTCCACCGGTCTGCAGTCGCCGAGGATCTCCGGGCGGCGCGTCAGGGAATCCTCTTCGGTAATCTCGCGGATCACGCGGCAGGGATTGCCCGCGGCGAAGCTGTTCGCCGGGATCGACCGCGTTACGACGCTGCCCGCGCCGATCACGCAGTTCTCGCCGATCTCGACGCCCGGGCAGATCACCACGTTCGCGCCCAGCCAGCAGCCGTTGTGAATGATCACAGGCTTTGCGTGGCAGAGGCGGCGAGGCACGCCGTCGGGACACATGAGCGCTTCTCGCTCGCTCTGGACGAGCGGATGGATCGGCGTCACGATCGTGACGTTCGGCCCCAGATCGCAGTGCTCGCCGATGACCACCTCGGTATCGTCCTGACAGGTGAAATTGAAATTGATGAAAGTAAATTTGCCGATCTTCGTATGCACGCCGTAATGGAAGGTGATCGGTCCCTGCAGGAACACGCCCTCCGCGGGAGGCTCGCCGAGGATCTCGGTGAGGATCTCCCTGCGCTTCTCCGTTTCGTCCTCGTACGTGCGGTTATAATCGATATTCAGGTTGTGGGTCTTGCGTTTGCGCTCCTTGCGCCACGGTTCCCCCGGGAAAAACATGATCCCGTTTCCGTCGTTCAGCATGGTAATACCTCCTGCTGTCAATAAAGAAAAACGTTCCGCGCCCGCGGCGCATTCGGCTTTCGGGAACAGCATAGCACATTTTACTCGGAAGTTCAATTCTTTTCTCTCAATTTAAAAAAAAACGGTTTTCTTTTTTCTCAGAATGTGTTATAGTATATAAAAAGACCGCGGCCGAACGCCGCGCCGGACGGAGCAAAACGATGGAACACGAATCCGAAAAACATACCCATATCCTTGAAGACGGAACCGTGATCGAGCATTCGCACCCAGCGGGGGAACACGGTCACGTTCACGGACATCAGCAGACAAAAGCCGTGCTCGACCGTCTGGCGCGCGCCACGGGACATCTCGAAAAGGTCAGCCGGATGGTGCGCGACGGCGAGGATTGCAGCGAGGTCCTGATCCAGCTCGCCGCGGTGAAATCCGCGATCAACAATACAGGGAAGCTCATCCTGAAGGATCACATCGAGCATTGCCTTGTGGACGCGATCGAGCAGGGGGATATGAGCACGGTGGAAGAGCTGAAAAAGGCGATCGATCAGTTTATCAAGTAGCCGACGACCGATGACCAGAGCGGAGTTCGAGAATTCGGTCGATCGTTCGCAGTAAACAGCCAACAGCCAATACCTGACAGCTAAATACGCAAAACGCAAAACGATCTCACGACTTCACGATTTCACGATCTCACGACATCACGATATCAAAAAAGCGAGGACGCCGTCCCCGCTTTTTTGAATTATTTCTTTTTCAATCTCGCTTTTACGACGCCTTTGGGATCTTTGATCAGCAGAACGACGATCCAGATCACCAACGCCAGCGCGACGACCGAGAGTCCGAGGAACGTATCGTTGATCATATCCTGCAACGCGGGAGTGAAATATTCCGCCCGCAGCTCTGCGTATTCAAAGATCGCGTCTACAAGCCACATCAGAGACGCGCCCCAGAACATCCAGCACAGAATGCCGAGCATCATTTCGCGGTCATTCTTTTTGTACCATGCCGCCGTGGCGGTTACCGCCGCGAAAACGGTGATCAACAGCGTCATGCCGAAGCCTCCGCGTTCGCTTTCTCGGGACGTTTCTCAATCGCGCTTGTCACGCCGACCATCACGCCCCAGACCGCTGTCACGAGAATCGCCATCGATACGCCGACGGTCGCCATTTCGTGCAGCATCTCCGAGACCGCCTCCGGTCCCTCTGCCGCAGCCGTCAGGAACGGGAAGAAGGGCTGGATCTCGCCGTGCCACAGATGCTCGAACGCAAGAAGGATCACGCCGCCCCAGAGAAGGCCCGCAAGCCAGAACAGTTTTCTTGAAAAACCGGTTTTTTTGCCGTCTTCATTCGCCGCGGAATTCGCGCCGAGACTGAGCTTCGCCTTATTCTGCTCATATTTTCCGAGCAGCAGCGCCGCGCCGGTCACAAGAATCGCTTCCGTACCGGGAACTAAAAAACACGCCATAATCAACAACTCCTTTCTGAGATGATTTCATTATAGCATATGAACAAATCGAAACAAGCCTCCGGGGGGGATATGACGGCACGCGCGCCCGCGGTACTGTCTCGCGGTCGGGCGAAGATTTTGATGGAAAAAATCTGATCTAACGGCGAAGCCGTTAAATCAGATTTTCGGGACTGGGGATTGGAGACTGAGGATTGGTTGCGTCAAATTAACCGAATGACTCTATTTGTAAACTGCTTGTTAAATATACGGTTTTCGGCATATATTTAAGGTTATTTCGATAATTGATGTTGGTTACGGTTCCACTCCCCAATCCCCAACACCTCAACAAATCAGGATTTATCTAAGAATCATTTTTTCGAGAACAGCTTCTTAAAGAAGTTAACGATATTCAGGAAGAACTGAATAATTCTTCTTGCCAGCGACGGTTTTTCCGGCTGTTCGGGTTCGCTGTCCCCGGATTCTCCCGTCGCGGAAACGGCCTCGGTCTGCGTTTCGCCGCAGAAACGGCAGGCGCGTGTTTTCTCGCCGTCCTCGGTCGACGTGGGTTCTTTTGTGATCGCCCAGTCTCCGTAGTCGTGCGAAAGGCTTTCAAACGGCAGCTCTGCGGCAATGCAGATCGCGTGCGGGATCGAGCCGCAGTTTGCCTTGACCGTCAGCCACGGCCAGGGAGCAAGCCCGTTCTCCTGCAGCCCGAGCGTTTCGCTGATCGGATGGTAAGAATATAACTCTTCATTCAAAAACAGATTTGCTTTTTCAAGATCGACGCCGTATGCCGCAAAGAACGCGCTCCTTACCGCGTCCGAATAGTGCCTGCCGTCTTCGTCTGTTATGTCCGCTTGTCCGTGAACGTCGACGCCGATCGCGTTATAAATATAATCATGTACATATTCGATGAGTTCATCGAGCGGAGCGTCGTAATCCAGATCGAGCAGGTCGCAGACCTCATACATCCTCTCATACTTAAAAAATGTCTCATAGAACGACCGCGCAGCCGCTTCGTCCAAACCGTATTCATCCATGATGCGCCCGATATCTTCCTCTTTGTTCCCGAAGCTGTCGAGTTTATCTGCAAAGACGGAGAGACGAGATGCGATCGTAAGTCCTTCGACGAACTTCTCATAGCTGCCGAAATACGCGGCGCCCTGCGAAGCGAAGGGGAGCTGCAGACCGGAGATATCAAGCCCGTCATTTGTTATTTCGATCTCTTTGAGCCTGAACGCGCCGTACAAAAAGTTTGACGGAGACGTAAATTCGCTGCTCTTTATGGTGATCGATTCAAGGCGCGAGTCATAGAACGCTGCGTTCCCGATGAATTCCACGTTTTCGGGAATCACGATCGACTGCGCGCCGCTGCATTCAAATGCGTGTTCACCGATCGTTTTCAGCGTGGAGGGCAGTGTGATCGAGTTGACCTTGCTTCCGTAACGGAGCGCGTAGGGACGGATCCCGGTGATCCCTTCGCCGACGACGATTTTTCTGACGGGGTCAAACAGAGCGTATTTCGCCTCGAGGTATTCCGTCTGCGACAGTTCGCCGGAAGCCAGCGCGCCGTTCAGCCCGGCGGCGTCCTCGAATCCCAGTATCTTTGCAATATAATACTTCTGACCGCGGCACGTCAGCGCGGCGACGCCCGTGACCTCACGTCCGGTGAAGAGTTCTCCTGCCGCATCGTAATATGATTCCTCTTCGAGATACGGAACGATCGGCGCATCCATTACGCCCGTGCCGGCGACGGTCAGCGTGCCGTCGTCGGTCAGCGTCCAGAAAACGTCGTCGCCCGCCCAGCCGCATTCGCCGGCCGCGAGATACCGCGGCGTTTTTACGGAGTAATGAATTTTCGCGTTGTTGAAAAATCTCGCCTGATAGCCGACGTTTACGTAGGACGCGGGGTACATATCGTCGTCGTCTTCATCCCAGTCCGCCTGCAGATATTCGATCGCTTTCAGCTTTGTGCGGGTACTGCCGTAATAAACGTCCGTGAGATTTTTGCAGCCGGAGAACGCGCCTTCATAGATTTTTTTCACGCTTGAGGGAAGATAGATCCCCGTCAGGCTTTCGCTCTGGACGGCATGGGAGATGACGGATTTTGTTCCCTTGCGGACGCAGTATTCCGCCGCCTTTCTGCCCGCGGGATATTGGATCAGGGTCTGCGTCTGTTTATCGTAGAGCGCGCCCGCTTCGTCGCTCATGTACCTCGGGTTTCCCTTCGCTACGCTGATTTTGAGCAAGGAGTCGCAGCCGGCGCCGCCGTAGGTCGTGAAGATCTCGCTGTCGGTCAGACCTTCGGTCAGCGAAGCCGGGAAGGAAACTGTCCGCAGAGACGTGCACCCGCCGAACATCGCGTCCCAGACGATTTCCTCGACGCCCTCTTCGATCACGACGTCGGTCAGCGACGTGCAGTCCGTAAAGGTGTAGCCGTCGAGCACCCGTACGCTGCCGGGAATGACGGCGCTGATCAGTCCGGTCTCGGCAAAAGCCTCCGCGCCGATCTTTTCCAGTGAATCCGTCAGATTGATTTCGGTCAGCGCGGCGCATCGGTAAAAAGCTTCGTCGCCGATCCGCGTCAGGGAATCCGGCAGCGTGACGTCGGAAAGCGTCTTGCAGTAGGCGAAGGATCCTTCGCCGATTCTTGTCAGTGTTTCGGGCAGGGTGACGGAAACAAGCTTTTCGCACCATCCGAACGCATAGTCGCCGATCGAGGTGACGCCTTCTCCGATCACGACATTTTTGACGGACTTGTTCCCCGCCCACGGAGACAGTTTCGGCCTGCTGTCCCAATAATCCTTCATTTCTCCGCTGCCGGTGATCGTCAGCGTACCGTCGTCTGTCAGCGTCCATGTCAGATGATCTTCCTCGGCGCCGCATTCGCCGCTCGCGGTGATAACGGGAGTCGCAGCGAATGCGACGAGCCCCGATGCGCAGACCGCGGGCAGAATCATCAGCACTGACAAAAGAACGGAAATGATTTTCTTACCTGTTTTCATGATGTACACTCCTTTTTATCAAATGTTTCGTACGGTCTATTTGTATCATATCCTGCCGGAAAAAACAACGGAAAGGGAACGGAAAGGCGATTTCGGGGAACGGAAACTCTGAATAAACGGCGAAGCCGTTAATTCAGAGTTTCGGATATCGGGGATCGGATATCGGATATAGTGTCGACAACCGCGGCTCAAATCATAAAATAGACATAGCGGACACGATAGCAAGAAACAATATAATACACAAGCACGATTCGCGAAATCCGAAATCCGATATCCGAACTTCTGATTTATGCGCGAGCGCATAAATCAGAAGTTAAGGCTCATCATCAACTCAAATACCCCGTCCCTGACCGAGAACGACACGTTGTCCTCCCCGTATTTCGCGGCGGCCTTCTGAATGCTCCTGAAACCGTAGCCGTGCGACGCCCTGTCGCGGCTGCTTGTGACGGGTACGCCGCCCCGGACGGCGACGCTTTCCGAGACGGGATTTTTGATCGAGACCCAGACCGTGTCGCCGATGATCTTCGACGAGACGGTGATCTCGCACGGCTTGCCGGTTTTTTTGCAGGCGTCGATCGCGTTATCGAGCGCGTTCGGAAAAATCGTATAAATATCGTCCGCGTCGATCCCTTGCGCGGGGAACACGCTGCCGAAGGGGAATACGATCCGGCAGCCGTGCTGCCGGGCGATCTGATCCTCGCAGAACAGCACCGTGTCGAGCGGCGCGTTCCCCGTGTGGAACCGCGTCCCCTCGCTTTGCTCGAAACCGCCGAGCTTCTGCACGAGCTGCTTTGCCTTTTCCGGTTCGCCGTTGTCGATATAGGCGACCACCGGGCGCAGCTTTTTCGGCAGGTCGTGACGGAAGATCCGCATTTCCTCGTCCATGCGCTGTATCATTTCGTAATGACGCACCTGCATATCCAGCCGATTTTTATAGTTTTCCTCCCGGACCTTCGCGCGGACGAGCGTCGATACGCTGTAGGCGATCGTTGCGGTGAATAACGGGATATTCAAGAGGACGAAGCCGAATTCAACGTCTCTGTCCCCGTCGGAGCTGCCGCCGAACAGCACAAGTGAGGTGACGAACACGCCGACTGTCAGGCAGATCAAAAGAAACAGCGTCGGGCTGACGCCCGAGAGCGCGAAGGGCAGCTCATGTTTTGCCGAGAAGAACGCGAGCGCGCCCGCCGCGGCGAGAAAGAACGTCGTATCAACGACGAATTCGACTGCCAGCTCGAGCGGATCATCCGGATTTGTGCCGTCGTATCGGTAGACGACGATCAGAAGAATATATTTGACCGCCTCGACGAGGGTATATCCCGCCGCGACGAGCAGCGGCTTTCTCACATCCTCCCGCGCAAAAAGCAGAAACGCGCAGAGAAAGGGCAGCAGGAACATCGCGCCCGTCCACAGAAGACCGAGCCCGCCCGTCGCTCCTGCGAGAAGGGAACGCAGAAGCCCCGCGCCGACGCACAGCAGCAGCGCCGAGAAAACAAAGAGGATATTTTTGCGGAACCGGATGCGGAACAGCGCGGCGGTCATGCACGCGCACCCGGCGACGATCGCCAGCGCGTTCAGCACGGAGATAAGAGCGTATATCGCGGAATAATTGCGGATAAATTCACCGATCGCAGCCAATATGCTCTCCTCCTCTCAGCCGTTTCTGAAAATAAACTGCCGGTACGCGGCCTGAAAATCCTTGGCTTTGAGCGAAAGCGTCTCTCCGTTTTTCATCGTTACGCTTTTCGCGTCGTAGCCGACGACGTGCTGCATATTCACGATAAACGAGCGATGGATGCGGAAAAACTGCGCGCCGGAAAGCTCGTTTTTCTCCATCTCGGAAAGCAGGCGGTTGTAATCCCGTCCGCCGGAGAACATATGCAGGATCGTTTTTTTGCCCGCCGCCTCGGCGTAGAGGATATCCTGCGCGTAAACGGTCTCCCAGACAGCGCCGCGTTTCAGTTCGATCCGCCCGTTGAGCGAAAATTTGTAAAACGCTTCCAGTTTTTCATAAAGCGCCGCGGCGTCCACGGGCTTTTTGAGAAAACCGTCGGCGTAGACGCGGTTGTTGATGATCTCGATCGCGGCGTTCTCGTAATTCGTCAGATAACAGACCGTGACCGCGCCGCCGAATTTTTCGTTGAGTTTTTTCGCCAGCTCCACGCCGTTCATCTCGTCCATAAAGTAATCGAGGATATAAAGGTCGAAGCGTTCTTCCCGCAGCAGCTCCCCGGGAGAGGTGAACGCGCGGCACCGGATGTCAAGACCGCATTGCAGCGCCCGTTCGTTGATCAGTCTTTTCAGTGTTTCGTTCTCTTCCCGTTCGTCGTCGCAGAGCGCGATAATCACGCCGACCGCCCCTTTTCTTCTTTGATCCGAAGCTGTGAAATCGTCTGAATTTCATATTCAATATAGCATGCGGAGGGAAAAAACGCAACAGAAAGGGAATGATCGCGCGATTTCGGGGAATGAAAAATTGTGAAGTCGTGAGATCGTGAGGTCGTGAAGCCGTGAAGCCGTGAAATCGTTATGCGCGTTCGTCACAAAAATCTCCGCTCTCCGAACTCCGCTCTCCGCTCTTTCCGGCAGCCGGCAGCCGGAAGCCAGA
>JAFRPB010000237.1 GCA_017429345.1 Clostridia bacterium
GCATTGAACGCAAAGCTCGCAGAGCTCGACGAAGCGCTTGCGATCGACGACAACGACGATGCGGTGCTCGCGATCATCGCGGATCTTGCCGATATCGTCGAAGCGATGGACGCGATCGTGTATTACAACGTGACGTTCACGGTCGACGGCGCGGAAGTCAAGACCGAGCGGGTGCGCGCGGGCGAAAGCGCAACGGCTCCCGATGAAGACGCATATATCAACAACGGCGCAAATCATAAGAAATTCTCCGGCTGGACCGGCGATTACACGAACGTGACCGACGATATCACCATCACGGCGACCTATAACGAAGAAGCGCACAACTGGATCGACGGCGAAGTCACGAAGGAAGCGAACTGCCACGAGACCGGCACGCAGGCGAAGAGCTGCGCGTGCGGCGCGACGAATGAAAAGACGCTCCCGATCGATGATACCGTCCACGTCGGCGGCGTCGGCACGAGAAAAGAAAACGAAACGCAGGGCAGCTGCACCACGGCGCCCACCTGGGACGAGATCGAATACTGCCTCGGCTGCGGCGCGACGCTGTCGAGCACGCCCGTGACCGGCACGATCAACGAAAACGCCCACGATTGGGGCGAGTGGACGGTCACCACGCCCGCGACATGCGCGGCGGCAGGCGAAGAAACCCGCGTCTGCGCGAACAACCCGAACCACAAAGAAACCCGTGAGATCCCCGCGACCGGCGCGCACGAGTGGAAATGGGTCGTTGATACAGACGCGACCTGCGACGCTCCCGGCGTGAAGCACGAGAAGTGCAAAAACTGCGACGCGACGAGAAGCGAAGGCACCGCGATCCCCGCGAAGGGACATACCTTCAGCGCGTGGACTGTAACGAAGCCCGCCACCTGCAAAGAAGCCGGCACCGAGGCGCGCATCTGCGCGGCCTGCGGCGAGACCGAGACGAGAAGCATCCTCAAGACGAACGCGCACAGCTGGGGCGCATGGACCGTTGCGAAAGAGGCGACCTGCGCAGCGGCGGGCGAGCAGACAAGGACCTGCTCCGTCTGCGGAAAAGTCGAGACCAAAGCGATCGACAAGCTCGAGCACAGCTGGGGCGAGTGGATCAATGACGACGGCTCGGAGGCGACCTGCACCACGGGCGGCACACAGCACAGAGAGTGCGCTAACTGCGGCGAGATCGAGACGAGAAATCTTCCCGGCGGCTTCGGTCACCACGTCGTGAACCCGAACCTGCGCGGCGAGGGCTACTGCGAATACTGCGGCGAGTTCATCTGCAATCATTGCGCAAGTCTCACGCAGTTTGAAGACCTTGAGATCGTCGGCATTTTTTACCGCATCGTTCATTTCTTCATCCACTTCGCGCATATGATCTCCTATCATTCCGGCGCGATTTAAAACAATAAAACAGCATGCGGCGCTCTGTTTCAGCGGAGCGCCGTTTTTTCAACAACAGAGTTCGCTGAGCGGAGATCGGAAAAACGTCTTGAGAATACGTTTTGCGTATGGTAAAATAACAGTAAGGAGATGATGAACATGCCATTGCTTGCGGCTTTTATGGTTCCGCATCCGCCGCTGATCGTGCCTCAGATCGGCAAAGGCGGCGAAAAGCAGATTCTTGAAACAACAAAGGCGTACGAGCGCGTCGCGGGTGAGATCGCTGCGCTGCAGCCCGATACGATCATTATTACAAGTCCCCATGCCGTGATGTACGCGGATTATTTCCATATTTCGCCGGGTGGGGGCGCACATGGGTCGTTTACGCGCTTCGGCGCACCCGGGGTGCGTTTTTCGGAAAGCTACGATACGGAGCTTGTCAAACGGATCAGCGCGCTCGCGGATGCGGAGGAGCTGCCCGCGGGCACGCTCGGGGAGCGGGATAAATCGCTCGACCACGGCACAATGGTCCCGCTGTGGTTCCTCCGGAACCAATACGCGGGCGGCAGGCTCGTCAGGATCGGGCTTTCGGGGCTTCCGCTGACGGAGCATTACCGCCTCGGCAAAATCATCGCGAAAGCCGCGTCTGAAACGGAGAAAAAGATCGTGCTGATCGCGAGCGGGGATCTCTCGCACAAGCTGCAGACTTACGGTCCTTACGGCTTCGCGCCGGAGGGCCCGGAATACGACCGCCGGATCATGGACGTCTGCGCACGCGCGGCGTTCGGCGAAATGCTCGAATTCGACGAGAACTTCTGTGAGAAAGCCGCCGAATGCGGGCACCGTTCCTTTGTCATCATGGCGGGCGCGTTTGACGGGCTCGGCGTAAAGGCGACGGTTTTATCGCATCAGGATATCACCGGGGTCGGCTACGGCGTTTGCACCTTCTACCCCGAAGGAGAGGATGAAAGCAGGCGTTTTCTTGACGCGTTTCTCGAAAAACAGGAAAAAGACTGCCGTGAAAAGGCGGAAACCGGCGACCCGTACGTAAAGCTCGCAAGAGCCTCTGTCGAGTCGTGGGTAAAATATCGGAAAAAGCTCCCCGTGCCGAAAGATCTTCCCGAAGAGCTGCTGTCGCGGCGCGCGGGCGCGTTTGTATCGCTGCATAAAAACGGCAGCTTGCGCGGCTGCATCGGCACGATCGCCGCGACGCAGGATACGCTTGCCGAGGAGATCATCTCCAACGCGATCAGCGCCTGCTCACGCGATCCGCGCTTCGACCCGGTGAAGGAGAAGGAGCTGAAGTATCTCGAGATCAGCGTCGACGTTCTCGGCGAGGCCGAAGAGATCGCATCGCCCGAAGAGCTCGACGTGAAGCGCTACGGCGTCATCGTGAGCTGCGGGCACAAACGGGGGCTCCTGCTGCCGGATCTCGACGGCGTCGATACCGTGGAGGAGCAGATCCGCATTGCCCGGCAGAAGGGCGGCATCGGCGAGCACGAGCCGTACCGCCTGCAGCGGTTTGAAGTCGTGCGGCATTTCTGAGAGGGGGAGGCTTATGGCACGGTGTCATGTTTGTTTCCGGCATTGCGAAATAAAAGACGGCGCGCTCGGCTTCTGCGGCGGGAGGACCGCGAAAAACGGCAGGACCGAGGCCTGTAACTACGGGCGGATCACCGCGCTCGCGCTCGATCCCATCGAGAAAAAGCCCCTCGCGCGGTTCTTCCCCGGCAGCAAAATATTGTCGGTCGGTTCTTTCGGCTGCAACCTGCGCTGCCCGTTCTGCCAGAATCACGATATCTCATGGTCGGAAGAGGCAGGGGAATATGCGAAAACCGCCGAAACGATCACCCCGCGGGAGCTGACGGAGATCGCCGTCCGGACAAAAAGCAGGGGCAATATCGGCCTCGCTTTTACCTATAACGAGCCGCTGATCGGTTATGAATTCGTGCGCGACACGGCGGTCCTCGCGAAAAAAGAGGGCCTGCAGACCGTGATGGTCACGAACGGCACGGCGGAAAAGCCCGTACTTGACGAGCTCGCGCCGTATATCGACGCGATGAACATCGACCTCAAAGGCTTTACCGACCGTTATTATACGAAAGTCCTCGGCGGGGATCGGGGGCAGGTCTTATCGTTCATCGAAGAAGCCGTAAACCACTGCCATGTGGAGCTCACGACCCTGATCGTGCCCGGCGAGAACGACGGTGAGGAAGAAATGCGGGAGCTGTCGGCGTGGGTTAGCCGGCTGAAGGAGCCGGACGGCGAGGGCGTGCCGCTGCATATTTCCCGATTTTTCCCGCGCTTTCACATGACGGACCGCCCGGCGACGGAGATTAAAAAAATCTATCGCCTTGCCGACGTCGCCCGGGAAAATCTCGATTTCGTCTATACGGGGAACTGCTGAAAAGCCTTTATACCGTCGCCGGGAAATGAGCGAATCTTACAATTTTGTAAGATTCATTTTTTTTCGTTTTTTTCGTGTATAATAGAACCATCCCGGTTTAGCTGCTTCGCCGTGAAGAACAGAGAACAGAGAACAGAGAACAGTGAACAGTGAACAGAGAACGGAGAACAGTGAACAGTTTGCGGCTGTGCCGCAGTGAAAAGTGAAATGTAAAAAGAGAAATGTAAAAAGAGAAATGTCATTCTCCCGTTTCGCATCTCACATTTCACATTTCACATCTCCCGTTCCACATTTCACGACTTCACGATCTCACGCCCTCACGCCTGCCCGATACTGCTCATATGGAAATAATTCTTGACAATGCAAAACAAATATGATAGACTGTCTATTGTAAATGTTTTTTGTACGGTTTTTACAGACGGTAAACGGACGGGTGCGATCATGGCGGGTAAAAAAGGCGTAACGGGCAGAAAAAAAGATCCGGTCAGAACGGCGCAGACAAGAGAAGATCTGCTGCGCGCGAGCTATGGCCTTTTTTCGCGCAAAGGCATCGAATCCGTCTCAATGGAAGAAGCGGCAAAGGCGGCGGGCTACGGCGTCGCGACGCTCTACCGCTATTACGGTACAAAGCCGAAGCTCGTCGTCGCCGTCGCGTCGTGGAAATGGAGCGAATTTCTTACGGCGGACCGGGAGGAACGGCACAGGCGCAACGTGCCCGGCATGAGCGCGGCGGAGCGCTACGGCGTATTTCTCGATACGTTTATCAAACTATACAGGAACAATAAAGACCTTCTGCGCTTCAACCAGTTCTTCAACCTCTATATCGGCTCGGCGAAGATCGACGCCGAAACGCTCGGGCCTTACAGCCGTCTGCTCGGCGGGCTCGAAGGGGAGTTCTTCGATATTTACGCAAAGGCGCAGACTGACCGGACGCTGCGCACGGACGTGCCGAAAGAGATCATGTTCTCAACGACGCTGCACCTGATGATGGCTGCTGCAACGCGGTACGCAGCGGGGCTTGTGTACCGCACGGGCGGCGAAACGGACGAAATGAACGAGCTGAACACGCTGAAGAACGCGCTTCTGCGCGAATACACGGCGGAATAAGAATGAAAAGACGGACTGCCGCGCCGGGGGAGGGTGAAAACTTGAAAAAAAGCGACAGAAAAGGGCGCATGGTTTTCGCCGATCCGACGCACAGGCGCGTTTTCATCCTCGCCGTGATCCTGGCGGCGCTCGCCCTGACGATACTGTATCTCAAGCTGTTTTACCCGACGACGCTGATCGAGATCCGTTATAAGATCTTCGAAGCGCGCTTCTCGGCGGTCGTGATCTATAACCGCGTTTTTCTCGTTCTGATGATCCTCAATTTCGTCAAGCTCTTTGCCTACGCCGTCGCAGCGAAAAAGTCCCGGCCGCGAAAATCTGCGAAAACGCCGACCGTGACCGCCGTGATCCCGGCGTATAACGAAGAAAAAACCATCGCCGACACGGTCAGGTCCGTACTGCGGTCCGACTATAAAAAGCTGGACGTGATCGTGGTTGACGACGGCTCCTCCGACAGGACGCTTGAGATCCTCCATACGGAATTCTCCTCCGACGGGCGCGTGACGGTCCTCACGCAGAAGAACGCGGGCAAGTCGACCGCGCTGAACAACGGCATCGCCGCGGCAAAGGGCGAGCTTCTGCTTCTGCTGGACGCGGATACCGACATCGCGCCCGACGCCGTATCGCTTCTTGCCGCGCATTTCGACGATCCGCGCACGGCGGCGGTCTCGGGCAACACCCGCGTCGGCAACGTAGTGAGTCTCATCACCATGTTCCAGCGGGTGGAATATATCCGCGACTTCAATCTCATCAAAAACGGCATGGCGCGCTTCAACGCCATGGCGGTCGTGCCCGGCGCGCTGGGCATGTGGCGCAGCTCGGCGGTGCGCGAGTGCGGCGGCTTTTCGACCGATACGCTCGGCGAGGACCGGGATCTGACGATGGCGCTGCTCAAAAAAGGGTATAAAGTCGGGTTCGAGCCCGCGGCGTTCTCCGAGACGGAGGCGCCCCACAACCTGCGCAACTTCATGCGGCAGCGCTTCCGCTGGACCTACGCGACGCTGCAGTGCATCCGCAAATATCTTTCCTGCGCGTTCAACCCCGCAAAAAAGGGGCTCGGTCTTGTGCTGATGCCGGACCTGCTCGTTTTTCAGACGGTGCTGCCCCTTGTGACCACGGTCGGCTTGATCGGCAACCTGTTCGCGCTCAATCTGTTCGAGCTGGAGCTGATCTCGGTCAGCTATATCGTCGCCGTGTGCACCGAGCTTATTCTGTTCCTTCTTGCGAAGCGCGTCACGCGCGAGAAGATCCACGCTTACGACCTGCTCGCCGTGATCCCGCAGCGCATCGTTTACGGCGTCGTCTGCACGTTTCTCCTCTTCAAGGCGGTCCTGTACGCCTTCCTCGGCGTGACGGTGCTCTGGAACAAGGTCGAGCGCAGAGGGAAAGCGGTGCGCAAAGAGATCCCGCAGTTAGAAAAGGACAAACAGGAATCACAGCCCGATTAAAAGGGCTTTGATCGATAGATAATATTTTTTAGGAGGTTTTGCGTATGAAAAAGAAACGTCTGCTCGTATTCGCAGCGCTGATCCTGACGTTCGCGATCGCGTGCGCGGTGCAGATCGCGCCGCAGCTGCGCGTTTTCGCCGTCAATTATGAAGCGGCCCAAATCGGAACGGCGACCCTCGCGGACGAGGGCGACACGGTGTTCATCCGCATGGCGAAGTTCACGATCGGCGGCGAAGAGATCACCGCGCCGGGCTTTACGGTCGCGAACGCGGCGGCGGGCGAGGACCCGGCGGACGGCGTCCCGCTCGACGTGCTCACGCCCATCACGCACGAAAACACGCTGACCGGCACGCTGGATAAGGATATCTACGTGTGCCGCGGCGTGGATATCGACGGAGGCAGAAATGCCACGGATCTGTATCTCGGGGACCTGAAGCTCACGGCAGGGCATAAGCTCTATACCGACCGCAACAGCGATCTGAACTTCCTCGGCGGCAGCTTCGAGGCGGACGCGATCGTCACGAAGAACTGCATCTATGTCGGCAGCGCGGACGTGACCGTCAATTCGGACCTGACGGGTTTCCATGAGCTCAACCTGTTCGCCAGTACCGAAGCCTTCGGCGGCGGCGCGGCGAAGACGCCCGCATCCGTTACGGTCAACGGAAACCTGACGAGTAACGGCGGCAACTTGGTCGGTGTGAACGCCGGCAGCTCCCTGACCGTCACGGGAGACGTCGACCTGTCGATCCCCTATTTCAGCGTAAATGCGCCTTATTGGGGTGACGTAAGATCGTGTCTCACGGTCGGCGGTTCGTTCACGTTATCCGGTCCCGCTTTTTCACTGGTCCATTCGGACGCCGAGATCGGCGGCGCGCTTAAAACGGACAACAGGCAGATATCCCTGAACTATGGGGCCTATCTGAAAGCGGGAAGCGTGGAAGGATCGTTCATGAACGCCAATCACGACAGCTCGTTCGAGATCGACGGCGACGTCAAGCTGTCCGGTACGCTGGATATGTCCGCGACCACGAAAAACACAGCGCCGTCGTATTCGATCGGCGGCGACCTGAAATGCGGCGTATTGTGCCTCAACGGAAAGGACTTCTCTTTATCCGTGGGCGGCAGCGTCGACTGCTCCGGCGTCTTCGTGCAAAAAGGCGTCCTGGATATTGACGGCGACCTGAGCGTCAGCACTTCCGGTTTTACGATCGAGAATTCCACGGTGGACGTCGCAGGGGACGTTACCGGCAAAGGCCTTTACCTTCAGTATTCGGACGCAAAGTTCCACAGCAGCTTTACCGATTCTGCTTTCGGTTCGTCGGTATGCGTCTATCATTCCACGCTGACGATCGACGGCGACGCGTCGTTGTATGCGCCCACGATCCAGTACGGCTCTTCCGTTACCGTGGGGGGCAGTTTGAATCATGTCCACAGCGAAAATGACTACTGGAGCTATATCACCGTGACGTACAACAGCGCGCTGAAGGTCGGCGGCGACGTGGACGGCGCCGGCAGACCTCTGTGCGCAAGTTCCTCCACTGTCGATATCGGCGGCGACCTGAAAAATACCTCGACTCTTACCGTGACGAACGGGAACGGGTCATATCGTTTTTATAACGGTTCGAGCTATGAAACGATCACCTATCAGGCTTCCGACGTCAAAATCGGCGGCGGTGCGACCCTCGACAGCTGGTTCAGTCTGTATAAGAACAATCTGGAAAACACGCTCGACGTCGGGAAGGATTTTGTCTACAACAACCAGAACGGCGCGGTCGAGGGCACGATGACCGTGGGCGGCGACTTTGTGAACAACGCGCAGAACAACAACGGTCTGTACGTGTCCGGGAAGCTCGCCGTGGGCGGCGACGTGAAGATGAACACGCTGCTGCTGGGCTATCGGGATTATGCGCAGAACCTTGACGTCGGCGGCGATATCACCGCGCGCAGAATTACGGACGTCAAAAAGACCGTGGAAGGCACGTATGTGATCGGGGACGTTCAGAACGATTATACACCGCTGGGCGGCACGATCAACCTCACCACCTCTCCGTTCTTCGCGCAGACCGTCGCGCTGACGATCGACGGCGAGCCCTACGCTCTGGACGTCAGAGACCTCACCACGAAGGTGTATGAGCCGATCAGGGTCAGCGGCGAATACGCGGTCGTATACGAGACGGACGGCGTCGGGTTTATCGAGAATACCGTGGCGGAGGAGCGGTACTTCCCCGAGATCGGTCTCGATCTGCCCGGTATTGAGCGGCTGGCAAAACGCATCGGGTATATCCCCGCCGGCTGGTATGACAACGCCGGCTTCGAGGGCGACCCGATCACCGAAATCCCTGTCGGTGAGACGGGCGCGAAAACCGTTTACATGAAATGGGACGAATGCGACCACGCTGCAAGCGAAGCGCAGCCCACCTGCACCGAAAGCGCGGTCTGCACGGTATGCGAGCTTGAGCTTCCCGCGCTCGGCCACAGCTTCACCAAATACGTGCCCAACGGCGACAGGACCTGCACCGAGGATGGCACCAAGACCGCGAAATGCGACCGCTGCGACGAGACCGATACGCTCGCCGACCCCGCGCTCGGCCACAAGTTCGGCAAGTACGTCCCCAACGGCGACAGGACCTGCACCGAGGACGGCACCATGACCGCGCACTGCAAGTTCTGCGACGCGACCGATACGGTCGCCGACAAAGCGACGGGCCATAAGTTCACCGAATGGGAGAACGTGGAGGGCGTACACCGCCGCGTCTGCAAGGTCTGCGGCGAGACCGAGGAGAAAAAACACGTCATCGACCGGCCGAACGCGCAGGGCGAGGGCTTCTGCTCCGTATGCGGCGAGTACCGCTGCCTGTTCTGCGATATGGACGAAAAGCTCGAGCCTTACGACGACAGCTCATCCATGTTCCTGATCTTCCGCATGATCCATATGCTCTGGCATATCCTCAGCAATATCAAGTACGCCTTCGGCGCATGACCGACCGCGTAAATAATAGAACGGAGCTGCAGAAGCGGCTCCGTTTTTCATATAAAGTATAAACCTTTCTCCGGTCAGAACAGCACCTCGAGCCGAAGCGACAGCGCTTCGTCTTTGTCATATGTGTTGCACGAGAAAATCGGGCGCTCGATCCCGTTCGCGCGCACGATCAGCCGGTCGTCGCAATAGCGTCTGCCGTCGGGCTCGGTGATAATTTCGGCGTCGGGATCCCACGAAAGCAGCTCCCGGTTTTTGTACGCGCAGAGCAGCCCTTCCGCGTAGCGCATCGTGCAGCACTGCGTCGCCTCGTAGCCGTTGACACTCAGTACGGGCTGTTCTTTTGTGACGCACTTGCTCGTTCCGGCGCCGCCGTTTTCTCTCTGGCAGAACTGCAGCCCGTTGAACCAGATCCTTCGCGCAAGGACTCTGTACCGGTCTTCGCCGGTGAGACTGTAAAGCCTTGTCGCCAGAAGCAGGCTGTCCACGACGGCGCAGGGCTCGGTCCAGATGTCCTCCCTGCCGAACCAGTTGAAGTTTTCATATGTGAGCGTCATGCCGTATTTAAGATAGCGGTCGAATTCCCGTATGACCGCCTGCAGATATTTTTCTTCTCCCGTCGTCTCGTAAAAACAGAGCGTTCCGCGCAGGCATGTCAGCGAGGTGTGCGTCTGAAAACCGCGCTTTACCATATCCGCTTCGAGAAAAACGCCGATGACTTTCTCAAGAAACTTCTTTGCGCGTTCGTCGCCCGTCAGCTCGTAATACCGGGCGACGCCGTCCACGCACATGAACGCGCAGCCCACGTCCGTCGAGAGCAGCCACCCGCCCTGCGTTTCGCTGATATGCCCGTCGACGCCGCCTTCTTTTTTTGTACGCTCAAGCGGATAACTGTCATAAAAGGGGAGCGCGGGCAGGAACAGATGCGCAAACGTGCTCTCGGCGGCTTTGCGCGACAGCGGATCGCCGAAGGCGCGCGCGTGGGCGACCATCGCCCGCAGATACCAGTTGTGGCCGGAGAGCTGCTGCTCGTGCACGGTTTTGCCGTCCGGGATTTTGCCGATGAACAGATACCCGTTCGTATGCTCCGGCAGCGTTTGCATCATCTGATCGAGCGCGGGGATCTTTCTGCCGCCGATCTGATAATGACAGAGAAAGGCGAGAAGCGCTCGCCCCTCGAAATCCCCGGGCCAGCCGTATTCTCCGCCGCGGCACATGCCCGGAAAAGCGTAAGGCTCGGCGGAAAGCCGCATTTCGTTTCTGCGGATATTCTCGTTCATGTCCGGCGCGGTCCGATAAGCCGGGTTGATGTGCGTCATATTGTTACCTCTCTGTCGTTTTCCTGATGCGCGCGCCGACCCGCGTCCGGCGGCGGAGCGCCTTTTGCCAATTCTTCATCTTGTGAATTCCAACGCATTATAACCGAAACAGAGGCGTATTGCAATATGTTCCGGTGTATTCTCTCGGGAAAAATAGAAAAAATCCGGCGGCGTCTTCCTCGTGATACCGTCGAAACGCTTCGTTCTGCGTTTTGACAAGCGCTGATACATTTTTATCTTGTCAATCCGTCCGCGGAATAGTATAATACAAAAAGACAGAAAGAACCGATTGCAGCGCCGCCGTGAACGCCGCCCGAAAGGACCTTATATGCAGAATCTATTTCATCTTCCGTCTCTGCTTCTCCCCTGGTTTCAAAAGAACGCCCGCGTTCTGCCGTGGCGCGCGGATACCGAACCCTATCACGTCTGGATCTCCGAGATCATGCTGCAGCAGACGCGCGTCGAGGCGGTGACGGATTACTACCGCCGCTTTCTCGCCGCTCTGCCCGATATCGCCTCGCTCGCCGCCGTCCCGGACGACAGCCTGATGAAGCTGTGGCAGGGCCTGGGCTACTACAGCCGCGCGCGGAATCTCAAAAAGGCGTCGCAGACGATCGTCGACCGCTTCGGCGGCAAATTTCCCGATCGATATGAGGATATCCTGTCCCTGCCCGGGATCGGCGATTACACCGCGGGCGCGATCTCGTCGATCTGTTTCGAGCGGCCCGTACCCGCCGTGGACGGCAACGTGCTGCGCGTATTCGCCCGTTATACCGCGTGGGATCGCGCGATCGACGGCGACGGCGCGAAAAAGTACGTGACGGAACAGCTTCGCCCGCTGTATGTTCCCGGTTCCTGCGGCGCGTTTACGCAGAGTTTGATGGAGCTCGGCGCGTGCGTCTGTCTGCCGAACGGCGCGCCGGACTGCGGGAGCTGTCCGCTCGCGAACGAATGTCTCGCCAACGCGCGGGGGAGGGCGACGGATTATCCGGTCAGAAGCGCGAAAAAAGCGCGCAGGATCGAAAACCGCACTGTGGCGGTCCTTCGCTGCGACGATCGGTTCGCGATCTCGAAACGTCCCGAAAAGGGGCTGCTTGCCGGGCTGTGGGAATTCCCGTGCGTTTCGACGGATCTCTCCGCCGATCCTGAAAAAGCGGTGCTCGGTTACGCCGATAAGCTCGGCGCTTCGCCGACAGGCGTTGCGGGTAAAATATCGTATACGCACGTGTTTACCCACGTCGAGTGGCATATCACAGGCGTATTTATCGACTGCGCAGAGACGCCTGACGCTCTTGTCTGGGCGACGCGGGAGCAGCTGCGGGATATATATGCGCTGCCGTCTGCTTTTCGTGAAATAATGAAAGCCTTAACGTAATGTAAAATATCTGAATCTGTAAGCTTCTGACGCGCCGTTGATTCGGCGCATTTTTTTGTTTAACTGATACGAAATGTGCAAATTTCTATTGACAACAGAACAAATGTTTGCTATAATATCAATAACATCGTCAAAGGAAAGGAGGTGACGCGGTGGCTTTTCAGAAAAGCTCTTCCTACGGCTGACGCGGTTCAATTGACGGCATTTGATTAAAGAGGTGAAATAAAATGCAGAATCAGAAACGCATCGTTTTCGCGAGCGTGAAACGGGTCCGCGAGGTATCCTGCCGCGTTTATAAAGCGACGCGGCCGGGCGGGACGCAGTATGAGGGGATTTATACTGTGACGCCGGAGTTTTCGGCGCAGACGCTGGCGACGAGAGGAAAAAGCATGCGCGACGACGTGACCGTTGAGGCGATCACGGTCAGCCGGACAGAAAATCTTTCCGGCGGAAACACTGTTTATATCGGAGGGGAAATACATGGCTAACGAATACAATTCAAAGGTCGTTCTGTCGACGGGCGAGGTGTTGATCGACCTGACGGCGGATACGATCACCGCAGCGGATCTCGCGTCCGGCGTGACCGCGCACGGGGCGGACGGCGCCCCGATCACAGGCACGAGCACAAAAGACAGCGACACTTCGGGCGACACCGCGCTTGTCGGCGAAATACTGAGCGGCAAGACCGCGCACGCGAGAGGCACGCTTCTGACCGGCACGATGCCGAACAACGGCGCCGTATCGGGCACGATCTCGACAAAAGCGGGCGTATATACCGTGCCGCAGGGCTATCACGACGGCAGCGGCACGGTCGGGATCGCTTCGGCGGAGCAGAGCAAGATCATCGCGGGGAATATCAAGTCCGGCGTCGAGATCCTCGGTGTGACAGGCTCCTATAACGGGGATGCAGTCACGGCGCAAAGCAAGAACGTAACGCCGACGTTCTCGACCCAGACGGTCACACCGGATCAGACCCCCACTGCTTATGACTATCTCTCGCAGGTCGTTGTCGCACCGATCCCGGTGACGTATACGGACAATGCGGCGGGCGGTGTTACTGTTACGATTGGGTGATATTTATGGCGAATCAGTATAATTCGAAGATCGTTCTGTCCGACGGCACGACGCTGCTCGACCTGACGGGCGATACGGTGACGGCGGCAAATCTTCGCTGCGGAGAAACAGCGCACGGGGCTGACGGCGCGCCGGTCATCGGAACGGCGGTCGGCTATGCGCACGACACGGGGAACCTCACGATCGAGATCCAGAGCGACGTCAACGCGGTGCTTTCGACGGGGGATCTGACGAACGCGTTTGAGATCCCCGGTTCAACGCTCGATTTTGTGCCGCGCATGATGATGTTCTTTCCCTATAATGCGACGGCGGCGGGCACATCGACGCCCAAGGATTCCGCGGTAAGATGCACGTTTTTTTCACTGATGCTTTTCGATGAGACGGGCGCGCCGCTTTCGTCCGGCTGGTATACGATGTATTCTCAGCCGTCCACCGGAACGAACGCAATATCTATGGTGAATTCCAATCTCGGGTTTTATTATCTGAACAACAGATTTGTGTATGCTTACAACCAGGCTACCGCGGTCACGACCAACGCCGTTATCAAAGCGAACCGGTGGCGCTGGCGCGCGTGGGGATGACTTTTCAGGGAAGCGCGGTCCGGCGGCGAGATGAAGACCGCCGGGCGGAACGCAGAAGAAACAGTTGATATTTTGCCGCGGCGGAACGCCGTCGCCCGGAAAGACAAGCGCAAAAGCGCGTAATATCATTTTACAAAGGGGCTGCCGCTCCGTCCGCCGAAAAACCGGACGCTGCGGCAGCCCTGTTTTTCTGCGGCGGACATAAGAAATGCGGGCTTTTTGTTCCTGCGGAAAGCGAACGGAAATCTTCTTGACAAACAGGGATCGTTTATATATAATTTATAGGTATTGACAGGTGCTGAAAGGAAGTAGAAATATATGGAATGGACCGGTTTAAACGAGCTCAGAGAGAAATATCTTTCGTTCTTTGAGTCAAAAGGACATCTGCGGCTGCCGAGCTTTTCGCTGATCCCCGATCATGATAAAAGCCTGCTGCTGATCAACTCCGGCATGGCGCCGATGAAGAAGTATTTTACGGGAGAGGTCACCCCGCCGCGCAACCGCGTGACGACCTGCCAGAAGTGCATCCGTACTCCCGATATCGAGAACGTCGGCAAGACCGCGCGCCACGGCACCTTCTTTGAGATGCTGGGCAATTTCTCCTTCGGCGATTATTTCAAGAAGGAAGCGATCGCCTGGGCGTGGGAGTTCTTCACGAAGACCCTCGAAATGCCCGTGGACAAGCTGCACGTCAGCGTCTACGAGCAGGACGAAGAGGCGTATAATATCTGGAAAAACGACATCGGCGTCGATCCTTCGCACATCGTGCATCTGGGCAAAGAGGACAACTTCTGGGAGCACGGCGCGGGACCCTGCGGCCCCTGCTCGGAGATCTATTTCGACCGCGGACCGGACAAGGGCTGCGGGAAGCCCGACTGTCACGTGGGCTGCGAATGCGACCGCTTCGTCGAGGTGTGGAACATCGTTTTCTCGCAGTTCAATAACGACGGCAACAACAATTATACCGAGCTCGAGCACAAGAACATCGACACCGGCATGGGTCTTGAGCGCCTTGCCTGCGTGATCCAGGGTGTCGACAACCTGTTCGAGGTCGACACCGTGCAGAACGTGCTGCAGCAGATCGCGTCGATCGCGGGCAAGAAGTATCACGAAGACGCGAAGAGCGATATCTCGATCCGCGTCGTGACGGACCATATCCGCTCCACGACCTTCATGATCGGCGACGGCATTATGCCCTCGAACGAGGGCAAGGGCTACGTTCTGCGCCGCCTGCTGCGCCGCGCCGCGCGCCACGGCAGGCTCCTCGGCATTGACCGCCCGTTCCTCGCGGAGGTCGCCGAGACCGTCATAAAAGACAACGAAACGGCGTATCCGAACCTGACGGAAAAGAAAGAATATATCCTCAAAATTATCAGCACCGAAGAAGAGAATTTCAACAGGACCATCGATTCCGGCCTGCGCCTTCTGACCGACATGATCGAAAAGGCGGGCGGCGGCGTGCTCGGCGGCGACGACGCGTTCCGGCTCTCCGATACCTTCGGCTTCCCGCTCGACCTGACAAGGGAAATTCTCGAAGAAAAGGGCATGAGCGTCGACGAAGCGCGCTATAAAGAGCTCGTTCAGCTTCAGCGCGAGACCGCCCGCAACGCGAGAAAAGACGCGGGCGCCGACGCCTGGAAGAATACCGGCGTCAACCTGTCGGATCTCCCGGCGACCGCATTCAAAGGCTATGAGACGCTGACGGTCGAGGGCGCGAAGATCCTCGCGATCATCGGCGCAGACGGCGAGCGGAAAGAGTTTATCGAAAACGGCGAGAGCGCCGTGATCATTCTCGACGCGACGCCCTTCTACGGCGAGAGCGGCGGCCAGGTCGGCGATAAAGGCGTTCTTCTTGCGGACGATACGCTTTTTGCCGTGAGCGATACGCATAAAAACCACGAGGGCGTCTTTATGCACAGCGGCGTTCTCGAATCCGGCGAGACCCTCAAGGTCGGCGATACCGTGCGCGCCAGTGTTGCGGATACCGTACGGCGCGCTACGATGCGCAACCACACCGCCGCGCATCTCCTGCAGGCGGCGCTGCGCTCCGTTCTCGGCACCCACGTGGAGCAGGCGGGACAGCTGGTCAATTCGAACGCCGTTCGTTTCGACTTTACGCATTTCTCCGCCCTTACATCGGAGGAACTGCAACAAGTCGAGTGGCTTGTCAACGCAAAGATTCTCGAAAATATCCCCGTCGTTACGAAGGAAATGAGCATCGACGAGGCGAAAAAAGAAGGCGCGATGGCGCTCTTCGGCGAAAAATACGGCGACGTGGTGCGCGTCGTGACCGCGGGCGACTTCTCGAAAGAGCTCTGCGGCGGCACCCACGTTTCCGCGACCGGCGAGATCGGCCTGTTCCGCATCGTTTCCGAATCCTCCGTCGCCGCCGGCGTGCGCAGGATCGAGGGCGTGACCGGCTTCGGCGTGCTGGAGCTGGACGACGGCTACAGGAAGCTGCTCTCCGACGCGTCCGCAGCGATGAAGACCGGCAATATCGAGGACGTGCCCGCGAAGGCGGTGTCCCTCGTCGCAGAGGTCAAGCGGCTTGAAAAAGAAAACGAAGCTTTGAAGGCGGAGATTAACGCCGCGAAGACCGCTTCGCTTAAGGACAGCACCGTGGACCTCGGCATTGCGAAGCTGCTCACGGCGGATCTCGGCGCGACCGCTCCGAACGACGTGAGAAACGCCGCGGATAACGCCGTGAAGGAAGATCCCGCGCTGATCGCGGTCTTTGCCGGCGTCAACGGCGATAAGGTCACCTTCGCCTGCGCCTGCGGCGACGAAGCGATCAAAAACGGCGCCCACGCGGGCAATATCGTCCGCGAGGTCGCGAAGATCGCCGGCGGCAGCGGCGGCGGCAAGCCCAACTCGGCGATGGCGGGCGCGAAGGACGCTTCCAAGGTCGCCGAAGCGCTTGAGAAGAGCGCGGAGATCGTGACGGTTTTCTTGCGCTGAGCGTGAGGTCGTGAGATCGTGAGATCGTGAAGTCGTGAGATCGTGAAGTCGTGAGATCGTTTTGCGTTTTGCGTGTTTCGTAAAATGAGAATTCGATTTCTCTATAAATCAAGTCGCGAAGCGACTTCCGAAACTCCACGCTCCACTCTGCACTCTTCACACTCCAATCCGGCAACCAGCAACCAGCAACCAGCAACCAGCAACTAAGGCAACACCGCACAAATACGAATGCGCGTCTTGCTTGATCTTTGTTCCGTCATATTGCACATCTTCTCCTTGCC
>JAFRPB010000238.1 GCA_017429345.1 Clostridia bacterium
AGAGGACCGGGTACGCCAGATTGCGGATCAGCACATCCACGCCGTTCCCGCTCGTTGTGTAGGCAAAATGCAGCAGCGTTTCAAAAAGCTCGGCAAGCAGCTTGTCGGAATCAAGGATCTCGTACATGTGTTCGACGATCCGATTCACGCAGTACAGCAGCCCTTCGGCCGTGCCCATCCGGCGGAACTCCTCGCTCGTCAGGATGCCATCGACGCTCAGAGACTCCATCAGCGGAATGATGCAGAAGTTGTAGCCGTCGTGGCCGGGGATCGTGATCACGGAGGCTTCTTCGGGATCGCCCTGCTGCATTCTCTTTTCGTAAGGCAGGATCTTGAAATCCTTGCCGCAGAACATCATATCCAGCACCGGCTGCGCGGGCGTCAGCAGGTAGCCCAGCGCGGCGAAGATGTCGGAATAGGTCTTGACCTCGGCGCCGTCGTAGGTCCACGCGACTTCCCCGTCGGCGCCCTTGACGGCGGTCAGCAGCGGGAAGCGCTTTTCGGTCGGCGCGGGCGCGCCGTCGTCAAAGAGATAGGCGAAATCGTTGTACCAGACGGAGATATCAATGCCGGTCGAGCGGTCGATCAGAGCCGCCGTCGTTTCCATCCCGTCGCTGTATAAGGACGTCAGCAGCTCCGTGATCATCGTGATATACTGCGGCTCGTGGAGGATGCCGTTCATCATGTCTTCGATGAACTCGCGGAGCGTCTGGATGCCCTCCTTATCTGCGTTGAGGTCGATCGGGACCGTCTGCAGCAGCACGTCGACAAGGTCGTCAAGGTCGTTCGCAGCGAAGCTCGCGACGGGCTTGCTCCAGAGGTTCGTGTACGAAAGATACGGGATCACGCCGTCGTGCTGTTCGATCTCCTGCGCGGTCGCGGCGGGCGTCTGGGGATATTCAATGTTATCCGGGATATAGGTATTGCGGGGCTCCGTCACCTCGCTGAGCACCAGCAGCAGGTTCTCGGCCGTCATGTTCGAAAGCAGCGTGTCAAGGTCGAGCTTGCCGTCCCGCGTGGCGTTTTTGAGGAGGCCTGCCGTCGTCACGCCGAGCGTGCTTTCGGCCTTCTCGCCGAGTTTCTCCAGCGTCGCGGCCAGATCGTCGTAATCCATGCCGATGATGTCGAGGATGGTCTGCATCGCGGTCTTGTCCCGAAGGACGCCGGAGAGCAGCTTCACGAAATGGAAGTACACGTCGGCAATGTCTGCGTCGACGTAGTAGTATTTGCCGGCGTCGAGCGACGTCCAGCGCTCGTGATAGTATTTCACGCGTCCGGCGGAATCCTTGACCGAGATCTCGCCCAGCGTGCTGAGTTCGTCAAAGTCGAACAGATCGGTGTCGACCAGATGGATGTGGCTGTTGTCGCTCTTCATCAGCCGGTTGAAGAACCATGTGATGATCGTGGAGGGGCGCGAGATGTCAAAGCCGATCGAATCTCTGATCACGTCTTCGTCAAGATAGGTCTTGACGATGGCGTCGTAGAAGCCGAATTCCCCTTTTTCGATCATATCGCCGATCTTGATCTTGAGCTTGACGTCGTCGTCCGAAACGTGGTACGTCTCGCCGTTCGTGGCCAGATATCCGCCGCACAGGCCGGCAAGGCTGTTGAGGATATCCTGCAGCGGCGACAGACTGGTGATCGTCGGCAAAACGCTGTTCATGGCGCCGAGCACGCCGAAATCCGCCATCTCCTCCATCCAGTTGCCGTTCATCGCGGCGTCGAAGATCTCTTCAAAGATCCCGTACAGGAAAAGCGTCTGCACGAGCTCCTGATACTTTAAGGGGTTGATCCAGTCCCACCAGTCGTCCATGATCTCGTCCTCGATGATGGCGCCGAGGTTGCTGAAGACGTTCCCGATGTTAAAGTCGATATACAGGCCCGTCGGTACTTTCAGTTTAAAGTCGAGCAGCTCGAGCAGCTTGCCGTTTTCCAGATACAGCGTCAGGTTCGGGAGGATGGAAAGCAGCTTTTCGAGCGGGTGCGTGGCGAACTGCTCCAGCAGCGTCGACAGCGGATCGACGATGGCATCCACAAGTCTGGAGACATTCTGCTCCGTCGTATAGCCGTATTCGAAGTTGAAGGACTGCAGTCTGTACTGCGGCGCGTAGCTGCCGTCCGCGGGCGTAAAGCTGTCAATACCCAGCGCCTCATAGATCGGAAGCAGGACGTCGTCGTAAAGATGCATCTCATTCATCGTGAGCTCAAAATCCAGATACCCCGACAGCGGAACAGAGATCACCAGCGCGTTGACAATAAGCGTCATATAAACGACGTCGTCGAGCTTCGGTTCGTTGTTTGAACGGATCCTTCTGGCGAACATCCATTCCGTCAGCGGCTTGATCGACGTGAGCAGGACCGTGAGGATGTTCTTGAAGTCGTCCATCGTCTCGATCTGCCAGTCAAAGTCGAGCTTGCCGTCCGTCAGCAGGTTTTCCCATTTGTCGTCGGCGGCGTTGAGCCTGTTGATGATCTGTGTGTATTTTCCGGACGAGTTTACCTCGCGCAGAAGCGAGGCGATCTGACTGGGCCAGAAGGAGAAGCCGGCCTTGGTCAGCACGGATTTGAGCGTTTTTCCCTTGCCGCCGTTGAACCAGAGCGTGGCGGTACCGCCGACGTTCAGAATGTTCAGCGCTTCGGAGCCTCCGTAGCTGCCCATCAGGATCCCCAGGACATCAACGGAGTATTTGTGTTTTCCCTCATTTCTCAGGTAATCGCCCGCCGCGCTGTCCAGCACGTCCTCAAGCGCGGCGCCCAGGTTCCCGAGCATGGGATAGATCATCCCGAACAGCTGGTTGACAATATCGTTGTTGATGACCTTCGAGGTCAGGAAATGCATCAGGAAATCATAGATCGCGACTTTGCCGTCGCCGTTGACGTCCGTAACCCCGTCCGCGTCGAAGGTGGACGGAAGAAGCGTTTTTAACAAAGCGAAGCCCTCGGCGGAGCCTAAGAAGCTGTCCGTGTCGCCGATCATCTGCTCGATGCGTGTGTCCGTGACCTGATATACGCCGTCTGGCGCGTCCGGGTCGCGGATCAGATCCTCTTCATACGCCGGACGGGTCGCGTAGACGCCGTCCGTGTCAAGGTGCGTCTGCTGATATTGGGTAAACGGCATCTCCTTCAGCTTTTTGAGCTCGGCTTCAATCTTTTCAAGCAGGAGGAAGCCGACGCAGTGTACTGCCTCCCCGGACAGATTGATGTTCCCGCCGTCCCAGAGCTGTTGGGCCCAGAGGTCGTATCGCCACGTGTATCTGCCTTCGGTGGTCATATAGAGCAGCGCCTCGCTGATGATATCCAGCTTCTGCCTTACCTCGTTGTAGTTGCTTTCGGTCACCTCGATCCTATGCGGCATCCTGCTGCCGTAGACCTCGAAAATCTGGCGGTCGAGGATGACCTTGCCTGCGTCGCACAGCGCGCGGTAGCAGGCGTTGAAAACGTCGGAGGTGTGATGATCGGCCGGCAAATAAATATAATATGATTTAGCGGCGTCGTAGTGACACGCTTCATAGCTCTCGCCGTATTTTGCCTCCAGCCGGTTCAGCGCGCCGTACCAGCTGCTGTCGTCGATCAGCGACGGATTACCGTTCTCATCGTGGACGATATAGCCGGCCAGCGTCGCGCCGCTCTCTTCGTCCGGATCGAGCGCGCGCAGGCTTTCGAGCAGCATGTCGACCTCGGCGTTGTACTGCCGGGCGGCCTTCATCTCCTGCCGCATGGACACCATGGACCCGAGGCCCGTCTCGTTGCCGCCCTCTTCCGCCGCGGTCACGAACGGGGTGAACGTATCGTTCAGCCACGCGTGGAAGGACGCGTCCTCGCTGTCGTTCTTCAAAAGGACGCTCTGAATGAGGGTCAGGGTCGTCAGGATCTGCTGCAGGCGGGCCGTGGTCAGGTGACAGGGCGCCGCCGCGCAGACTCCGCACGCAGCGGAGCCGACGAGATCGAGATGATCGCAGAAGGCGATCATCTGTTTGCCGCAGACGTCGCATACTCCGTCCTCATCGTCGTCGGCGCAGTCGCCTGCGCAAAAGCCGCAAAGGTCGCACCTGCCGTCCGGAGCGGGCGTGACGCCGTCCTCTTCAAACGCGCCGGCAGCGTCGACGTGCTCACCCAGACACGCGCCGCATGCATCGCACAGACCGTCGCCGAAATCGTGACCGACCACAGTCTCGTCCTTGCGGCATACCGGATTGCCGCAGTCGTCGCAGACGCCGTCCGCGCCGTCGACATATCTTTCAAACTGTATAAAATCGTATTCCTCGGTCACGGTAAACGGATCGCCGTGATCGTCGAGCATCACGTTGCCTTCCTCGTCGACCTGTTCGTAGGTATAGGTACCCACGGCGTCATGACCGATGACGTCGCCGTTCGCGTTGAAATAAACGCCGCTCGCGCTGCTGGCAACGTCGGCTTCACGGTAATACCGCTCGACGCCGTCCTTGCAGCCGTCGATGCAGTAGCCGCAGTCGTCGCAGATCAGGTCGTAATCCGCGTCGTTGAACGCGGCGTCGCAGCCCTGCGCGCCGTAGACGGTCTGCGCGACGCCGCTGCCGTCGAGCAGCACGGTCGACTCGTTCGCGGCGTGGGTCAAAGCCCAGTGCGCGGCGGCCTCGGCTGCCGCGGCGGCGACAGTGTCGGCGTCGAACCTGGGCGAGTCGTCGGTCCTTGCCGGAGCGCGGAACAATCCGCGTCTGGATACAGTCTCCTCCGAGACAAGTATGATATCGCCGTTCTCATCGGGAGCGTACACACGGCGCGTATCGCCGAACGCCACCTCCGCGCGCAGAAGCTTCCCGGTTAAGACGGGCGCCTCCGTTTCCGCCGGCTGTTCCGTGCGCGCGGGAGCGTTTCGGATCTCCTCGGCGAAGACGGACATCGGCAGTATAGACAGGATCATCAGCGTCGTCAGAAAAACCGCAATCGCTTTTCTGATCGTGGATCCGAATACAGACGAGTTGTTCATTGTCAACATCCTTTCAGTTTATCTCTTAATCTTGTCGATCATTTTATCCAATGCCGGTTTCGCCTCCGGGATCGGGAAGAGCGGATATACGTGATTCATTTCTTCCCCGACGATCAGTTCGTTCGACGCATCCGGATCGAGCAGCCCGAAGCATTTCGTGATATCCGGATAAAAGATCCCATCCGTTCCGACGAAGACCGTGACGCTGCGGATGCCTTTCAGATCGCCGTAGATCGGGCTCACGCGCCAGTCGTGAACGTCAAGCTCGCCTTTCCATTGATCCGCGCAGCTGCGAAGCGGCGCGACCGACAGGAAGGGGTCAACGGGTTCATATTCTTTGATCTGCTCATTCTCCATGGAAACATCGACCCAGGGAGACAGCAGGATCAGTTCATCGGGAAGACGGATCCCCTCGGCCTTGAAATACTCCGTCAGGGAAAGGGAAAGACCGCCGCCCGCCGAATCGCCCATCAGAATGATCTTCTTATCGGGATGCGCTTCGCAGAATTCACGGTATAACGGAACGATCAGTTCGAAGGCTTCGCGGTATGTCGCAAACGGCACGAGCCGGTATGCCGGCGCAATGACCCGAACGTCCGCCCGATCGATGAGGTTCGCGAGCAGATTCCAGTGCGACCGGGTAAAATCCATAAAATACGCCCCGCCGTGGATATAAAACACGACGTTACGGGAATCGCTCTGCTCATTCGCATAAAACACGCGTCCGTATTCATTGTCCTTGAATCTGACATGCGGATTTTTCGGTTCGGGCGTAGGCTTCTCGCCCTTGCTGATCGCTCCCGCAAGCATCTGTTCATAATTCTTTTCCGTATACATCGAAAAAAAATCAAGAAATTCCGACATGATTTTCGCGCCGAAGCTTTTACTCATTCCGAATCACTCCTCTCCGAAAAGGCAGATATAGTCTGTCACGTTTTTCACGATTGTTTTACGAGAATATTCCAATATGATATTCTTTATTTATTTTATATTATGGAATGAACATTTGTCAATGTGCCGGTCTATGGAATGAACAAAAACGATACTATTGTTTAACAGAAAAAAGAAGAACAGGCGGCAATAATCCGGAAGGGAAGCGAATCGCCGCCCTGCCCGTTCATAGCATCCTGTCCTTTTGAACTTAAGGCAATACCGCACAATTCGGGTGTGCGGATTGCGAAGTAGATTTTTTCGTCAGATTGTACAGATTCTCCGCAGGCAACCTGTCGGTTGTCAAGGAAAAGATGTGCGATATGACGAAATAAAGATCAAGCAAGGCGTGCGACCGCATTTGTGCGGTGTTGCCTTAAGTATTCTGAAGTCTTGTCCTGAAGTCTTCACATCCGACCTTCATTTTTATTTCTCCTTCATATGTGCGACTGATGATTCTGCGTGTTGACTTTCCGCTGCTTTCTATTGTATAATGATTTGAACACATGTCTATATTTTACTTCACGGGTGAAACAGAAACGGAGGTTTTGTTTTATGGAGATATCAGAAGAACGCCGCCGTCTTTTACAGGCGAACAGCGCCGCCATCCATGCCGAGACCGTTGCATGCATCAAGAGCGCGCTTCTTGCTCTTATGGATAAAAAATCATACGACGATATCAGCATGACCGAAATTATCCGGAAATCCGGCGTGTCAAGAGCCGGCGTTTATTACAATTACAAAAGCAAAACCGAGATCCTGATGGATATCTGTCAGGACCCGATCGATGAAGTGATCTCCGGCCTCACGGACTCTATTTTCGATAACATGGAAGCGATCTTCAGGATCGGAATGAAGTACAAATCGGCGTTCCGGATCATCATCGCCGCCGGGCTCGAGCATGAGATCCTGAACCGGATGAACCGGCTCTTCGAGGATGTTTCGACTTCCTTCTATATTCCGCTTTGGAACGGAATGATCTACAATGCCTTCATGGAATGGGCGCGGGCAGGCATGCCGGGAACCGTTGAGGAAGCGATCAAAAATGTGAACGCGGGGTTGAAGCTGGTCGCTTCTTCGATCGAAACGGGTCTGAGAAACAAAACACAGAATCAGAAACTATAGAAGGACGGCCTCCGGCGAGAGTGTGATAAGCTGCAAAACGATGCCGATATTTATTATTAAGAAAATTTTTATCAGCATCAACTTGTAATGCCGAAAAAATATGATATGATAAAAAAAATCAACGGTCGGGCTTTGCCCTCCGAGAAAAGAGAGGTTTCGCTGTTCTTCTGCGGCGGGAAGTCTTCTGTAAGCTCACCGTTCTTTACGATGTTTTTCATGACATCGGACACGGTGGGATAAAGATCATCCGGCTTTCTGAAGCCAAGCGAAAGCGTCAAGCTGCCCTGCGGATCTAAATCAATGAGTAAGACTCTTTTCCCCTGTTTCGCAAGGCCGACGCCGAGGTTGACTGCGGTCGTTGTCTTGCCGACGCCGCCTTTCTGATTCGTGATAGCAATTACTTTACATTCTTTCATATAGCCTCCATCGGGATTGATTTAAGATGAAAAAATAGTTCTAATAGTAGTGAAGATAAATATATTTCATCTTTACTGTCTCCTTTCACTGCTTCGTGGTTAGATCAACGGAACAAATTGTTCTCGCTTTCAAATGCGGCAAGGTCATCAACAACAAACAAGTCGCTTCGCCATTCTCCGAGCCA
>JAFRPB010000239.1 GCA_017429345.1 Clostridia bacterium
ATATCAAAAGAATTATCAATACATTGCCCGCGTAAATCGCGTTTTTTCTTTTTCTATTCCGATTTTTACAACTGAAAAACCAGAAAATGAAAAAAGCCAGCATTCCAATAACGGAATACAAGCTTTTTTCAGTGCCCTTGTGGTTCCCGGGGTTTTGAGCATTGTAAAGGGTTCGTTATCTCTTGGAGAACTGTCGAAGCGTTTAGAAAACATGCCGGTGGCATGTTTTCAGCTTCGACCGCAGCGGCTGTGCTGCGAGGATGCCGCAGTTCGGATAAAAGAAAATACCGCCCACGCGGGGTGAGCGGTAAAAGCGCGATAAAACAGCCTTTATCTCTTGCTGAGCTGCGGAGCGCGACGGGCGCCTTTGAGACCGGACTGCTCCGGATGTTTGAATTAAAAATGTTTATATATAAGAGATATCCGATCGACATCATTTTCTTTATTCCCTGATTTGTTCCATACATCCGAATTTAAACTGTAAAAAAAGACGATCCCCATCGACGGGAATACGTGCAGATCAGGGAAAAGCAACGGCGCCTGAAAACGGCCTCCTTCTGCGTGAAAAACGTTTTCCGGCGCGCAAAAACAAGTTTTTTTGATGAAAGAATAAAAAAGGCTTTTAGTCATAAAAAACAACAACAATTTCACCAAAAAAATGATTAAAATTATTATTTTTTATGGATAATATTGTAATTACATGCAAAATGTGTTATTTTTTATATGGAATGCGGACGCGGGATCATGTATTCGACATAACGCGAATCATGCGCATACGACTCCCCCATTAAAAACTGTTTTTTTTGAAGGAGGCATTCTTATGCAAAAATCATTGATCCGAAAACCCCTCAGCGTTCTGCTGGCGGTCTGCCTGCTGGCGCTTTGCATGCCGATGGCAGCGCAGGCGGCCGGCAACGGCAAGGCGCTGCAGCTTGTACAAAACGGCGCGGCGGCGAACATTGAAGGCGCGCAGGCAAGCAGCGTGTATTTCGGCAATTACATGCAGAGCAGCCCGGACGGCAAGGATCCAGTGAAATGGCGCGTGCTCTCAAATGCGGACGGAAAGCTGTTTTTGCTCTCCGACCAAAACCTCGACATGGTGCGGTATAACCAAGAGTATTTCTCCGTCTCGTGGGAGAAGTGCACGCTGCGCGCGTGGCTGAACGGGTACGCCCGTAACCCCTACATCGACAACTTTATCGGCAGCGCGTTCAGCGGCAAAGAAGCGGCGGCAGTTGCCGAAACGGCGCTGGTGAACGACGATAACCCCGAAGTCAACGGTACCACGGACAAGGTGTTCCTGCTTTCCGTCGCAGAGGCGAAGAACACGGCGTATGGATTCACGGACGACGAAAGCCGCACGGAAACGCGCGTAGCGATGAATACCGAATACGTGCGTGCCGGCGGCCACTCGGGCTACGCAGTCGGTGAAGCCGGCTCGTGGTGGCTCCACTCCCACAAATCCGACGTAAGCGCACCGGTCGTCTACGGCACCGGCTTCCTGAAAAGCACCGGCATCGACGTAAATGACTATGACACGACTGTTCGTCCCGCTTTTAACCTGGATCTGAACGCTGTCCTCTTCACATCTTCCGCCGCAGACGGAAAAATCTCCGCCGTCGCGGGCGGCGGAGAAGCCGCCTCGAATATTTTTGAAATTTCCGATTACGACGACAGCGACTGGAAGTTGACGCTGCTGGATGAAAGCCGCGCGTTTGCCGTGACCGAAACGGCGGCGACCGCCGTTTTCGGCGGATCGGTGACGCTGACCTATACCGGCGCGACGACCGGCGACAACGAATACGTTTCCGTGATCCTTGCGGACGCGGACGGCAGCGCCGTATATTACGGGCGGCTTTCGCAGCCCGACGCCGCAGACGGCTCCGTGACTGTGATCCTGCCCGAGCTTGCTACCGGCAGCTACACGCTCAAGGTGTTCAGCGAACAGTACAACGGCGATTACAAAACGGACTATGCCAGCGCGTTCAGCGACGTGGCGCTGACGGTGCTTTCAGAGCTTGACGCCGCCAAGGCCGCCGCGAAAGCGGAATTGGAGAACTACTTTGCCGCGATAGACCCGGCGGACTACCGCCCCGCCCAACAGGACGAACTGACCGCCGCCGTTGACGCCGGTAAAGACGCCATAGACGCCGCGGCGGATATCGACGCCGTAGCCACAGCACTGGCGGGCGCTAAAGCAGTCATTGACGCAATCAAGACCGACGCGCAACTTGCCGCAGAGGAATTGGCCGCCGATACCGCCGCCGCGGACGCCGTGGAAGCGAAGATCGACGCCATCGGCGAGGTGGCGTATACCGACGAGAGCAAGGCGAAGATCGACGAAGCCCGCGCCGCCTATGACGCGCTTACCCCCGCGCAGCAGGCGCTGGTGGAAAACGCCGACGTCCTCACCGCAGCCGAAGCCCGCTACGCCGAGCTGAAAGAGGAGGCAGAAACGCCCGACAAGCCCGCAAAACCGACGGCAGGCGGCAAGCTCCACGGCGAGCGCTGCGTATGCTATGACATCACCGGCGACAGCTTGTTTGCGAATATACTGCGCCTCATCTGCGCGGTCCTGTGTTTCGTCTGGGCGATGCAGGAAGCCCTCGGCGTATAAGTAAAAAACCTATCAATACCTCACAGTCTGAGCAGCGCCCCCGGGGCGCTGCTCAGACTGTCGATAAAGCGGCAAAACCATTTGCAGCGACATAATTCAAAAGAAAAATCAACAGAATCATTTCAGAATTTGAGATTTATAGGATAAGAAAAAACGGAGAAAAAGCATAAATAGCTGCAAATTATCCGTGTTTTCAGCCACTCGCGGTACCCTTGTACAGCTTCGGACTGAAAACACGGATTTTTGCTCGCTCTCTCGGCAGTCTGCCAGCTTGCCGAAAAATACTTTTTCGACAAGCTGAGCAGCGCCCCGGGGCGCTGCTTTTTTCCCGAACGGCAAAAAAACGATACCCGACCGGGTCCCGACCGAAGCGGCGTACCGCGTGGTGACGGGGATCCGCCGCCGGGGGCAGATCAAGGCGAACCGCAGTCGGGACGAAACAAGGAGTCCGCCGACCGCCCCAGGGGAAGGCGCACGACTATGTTTCGGACGGGAGCATTTCAACAACAAAAAACGAAGACCATGAACAGTCCCGAGCAGAACGCCGACACATGACAGCAGATCAGCGGTTTCACCGCGCAGAGCCGCGTTTCAACGGCATACCCGACGATCAGCATCGCGGCTGTGTTCATCAGGATATGAAGCGTTCCCACATGAAGAAAAACCGCCTGCCTTGCGGCAAGCGGCGGTTAAACAAACGGCTTGTTATCTCTTGCTGAACTGCGGAGCGCGGCGAGCGCCCTTCAAGCCGCATTGTTCAGATATGACGTCAGCGGCTTTTTCTCATCTCGACCAGTCCGCCGATCGGAACGGCAAGTTGCTGCACACCGGCAAACGTTTTTTCAAAACTGCCGCGGATCTCGCCGAAGCAGTCAAAGACCGAGACCCGGTAAGTGCCGTTCAGTTCAATAAAAAGCCGTTCGCCCATACAGCCGTTGGCGACATAAATCGTTGCCGCCGCGTCCGGTCTGACCACCTTGTCGACCGCGTAGACGCCCACCGCGCATTCGTCGTTTTCCGCGGTCTTCGCCCACGTGTACAGCAGATGCGCTTCGTACGCCTTAAGATTCTTGCTCTGCAAAAGCGTTTTATGTTCCTTTAAGAAGGAAAGCCAGAAGCGCGACATCTTGAGCATCTTTTCGTCGAGCTTTTCAAGCCTTCCGGAAAACTGCATCACGCCGAACATACAGCTGATGATCTGCAGAGCGTTCACGCGCGGGTCTTCAAACGGCGCCATCATCAGCATATCGGAATGCACGGCCTGATCGCCCATCAGCATTCTCAGATCAAGGATGGACGCGCGGTTTCTCAGGTAGTTCCCGGCGCAGTCCCCCACGCGGAACAGGTTGCCGAAGCGCTTCATATGCGGCCCGATATAGCTCTGGCGGAATTCCAGCAGAACGTCCGGTCTGATCCGCGTCAGCGTCTGCACGATCCCGCACATACATACGTTCACCGCGTCCTGCAGGGCGGGGATATCCATTCGTTCGTTATACGGCGCGTTGGCAGAGGACTCCCGCCAGGAGTCGATAAAATCCAGTTTGAAGCCGTCAAGATCCCATTCCGTGAGCGCGTTTCGGAAGGTTCGGATCAGGAACTCGCGCGTTTCCCGGTAGCGCGGATCGAGAACGGCGGCGGAAAGCCCGGGTTCGTCCCGCAGCAGCATACATTTGAATCGCTCATAATGCGCGCTGCGATAACCGATGAGCGGCACGCTGTACCAAAGAATATACTTCATGCCGATCTCGTGCACCCGCCTGACGTGAGCGGCCATATCCGGGAATTTTCCGGGCGCAGGCAGCCAGTCGCCGCAGTAGGGGTAGGCGCCGCAGTTGTCCTCCGTCTGCCAGCCGTCGTCCACGATGCACAGGGAAAAGCCGAGCTCTTTCGCCCGGCGGCACTCCGCCTCCACGTCCGCGTCGTTTACGTTTTGATGATAAGAATACCAGAAGGAATACAGCGGATCCAACGCGTTGTCCGGCACGTTCAGCGGCGTCATGCCGCAGTCATCCGCCCACCATGAGGCGACGTCCTCCACGGCTTTGCGCATCGGGATCGGCCGCGTGTCGGTATACAGCGTGATCTCGGTCTCATATTGACCGGTGAATTGCCTGACGCCGAAAGAAAAGTGCAGCTTCAGACTTCCGGTCTGATCCCGCAGACCGTTTTTGAGTTCGATCAGCTTGCCGCATTCGGAAAGCGCCCAGCAGCAGCGGTTGGTATCCGTTCCGTCAAAATAACAGGTCACCGGCGCATTGCTCGACAGCATGGAGTTGAACCGATCGTCCCAGTGCGGGCTTAGATCGCGGTTCAGCCGGCAGCACGCGTCCCATTTATACATCACGCCCGGCACGTCGGCGAACCAGCCGACCGTAAAGCCGTCGCCTCGTTCGGCGTTCTCTTCCGTCCAGCAAAACCGGAAAACGGTTTTGGTCACGCCGCCGTTTTCGCCGATCTCCTTAATATCACAGGTCTGTCCGTCCGTCATCCGAACGGTATACTGTCTGAGCTGTACATTCATATATATAAGCCTCCCGAAAAATTGATCATCCTGCGGCAGATCCGGGGCTGACCGCAGCCGATTTGATTTTTCTTTCTTCATTATATAAGAAAAACCTGAATTTATCAAGCTGTTTTCATTGCGTGACAGGCAGATAAAACAAAAGAGAGAACCTTTGCAGAAATTCTCCGGGCCGCAGGTCATACGGATTTTTGCAGCGCGATCACTCTTACCTTTGTCTCTGTTCGGTTCCGTCCTTACCTGCGAATCTAAAACGACACAAAAAGAAACTGCCGCAACGATCCTGTCGAAAAACGGGGAGCTGCTGCAGTTTTTTGCATCTGCAACAGCTCCCCGTTTATAAGGCTTTTGCTTCGGTCTTATCAGCCGAAGAGATTTTTGAAGAAACCGATGATCTTCTGCAGGATCTCGTAGAGCTTCATAAAGAAGCGGATCAGGCCGTTCGCGGCGAGTCCGTCGGAACCGATGACGTCGCCGACGTTCTCGTCCGCGATATCCAGCAGCAGGTTCAGTACCTCGCGGGCGATCGGATCGTCGATCTTCCGCAGCTTGTCGCTCACAGAACTCAGCTTGTCGTTGACCTTGTCGTAGGCGAGCCTGCCTTCGTGCGCGCCCTTGTGCGCGCCGTATACGGTGTAGTAGATCGCGGTCATCGCGACCTCATAGCCGCCGTAGGTCGTCATATAGGTCGCCAGCAGGGTCAGGAACGCGTGCGTCGCCCTGAACGTTATCTCATTCAGACCGAACGTGGAGTCCAGCAGCCCCATCACCGCGTCGACGTTGCCGTCCTGTGCGAGGAACTTCAGGATCAGACGCGTCAGCACGCACAGCATGTCGCCGTAGCAATAGCGGTCGAGATTTTTGTCGAGCACCATCGTGTAGGCGGTCTTGCCGGTCAGCGAGTCGTAGGACCTCACGTAGCCGTGAGTGAGCTCGTCGATCGCGTTGCCGACGATGGTCGTGAACCTGAACGGCACGCCGGCCTTTTTGAGCACGCCGTTGAGAGAAGCGACGGCGATACTGTAGATCAGACGCATATCCACGTCCTCAAGACCGTCGACCCTGTCAAGGACGCCGCCGCTCTGGGCGTAGACAGCCCTGACCTCATCCTCCGTGACGCCGAGCATGCCGAAGACGTCGTTTTTGATGATGCTTCCGAAATCGAGCGTCGCCCAGAGTTCGAAGTTGCCGTTTTCATCGTAAACGTGCTCGTCGACGTGGCTCTTCAGCGGTTCCGCCGCGTTCATCACGACAAGCACGGCGTGCGTCACGTTTTTGACCACGGTATCGAGACCGCCGGAATTGATAAAGTAGACCAGCGAGGGCAGCAGCTCGAACAGCTGCGTCGCGGTGGAATCCATCGCCTTCTGCAGCCAGACGACCAGCGGATGGACGACGCCGGTCACGGCGAAGGTGACGTCCTCCCGGACGCGGGCGGTGAATTCGTCGGGCGGCAGGATGCTGCCGTCACGCAGGTTCCTGACAAGATCCTTCGGGCTGCCGTCGATGTTCAACGCCTCAAACAGCGGGATCAGGCCGTACTTGTAGCCCTCCGCGCCGGGGAAGGTGATCTGGATGGGCCCCGTGTTGTCGCCCAGACCGTCGGCCTCGGCGCAGGTCTCGAAGTCCTCGTTCGCCAGCAGCCACGCGAAGAACGCGGAGGCGGGCGAGAGCAGCTCTACGAGACCGGCCTCAAAGATCGCGGCGTTCGCGTCGACCGTCGCCTCGTCCGAGCCCTCCAGGAAGCCCCAGTCGCGGCCGTTCTCATATTTGCCGCCGGGAGCGTAGTCGTCCCATGCGTGCACGTCGAGGTCGACGATATTTCTGACGAAGCCCGCGGGCGCGCCGTTCTGATCGTATTTCTGCACCAGAGCCGCCACGTCGCCCAAAAGGCCTGCGACGCCGTTGAGAACGTCGTTCGTGAACACCGCGCCGCCGACGAGCGCGTGCATCAGCTCGCGCAGGTTCTGGATCGGCAAACCGTTGAACTCCGGTCCCAGCAGGTAGATCATATCCGCGACGAACTCGTCGAGGTTATCCGCCAGCTCCGCCGCCTTCTCACGCGTCCAGACCTTGCCGGCGTAAGGTCCGACCGGGAAGAGCTTGGACATATTGAGCGCAGTGACGATGCGGTTCGAATTCGCGCTGTCGGTGTAGAGCCAGGTCGGCTCCTGATAGTCGAAGTCGAACGCCTCGGCGTTGAGGAAGTTGCAGATGGCATTATAGACCGACGAACCGAAGAGGTTCTTCATAAACGTTTTGTTTTCGGGATCCTCGATCACGTCGAGGGCCGCGCCGAAGAGCATCATGACCGAGTCGATCTTGTCCCGGCTGTCTGCAAGCGCCATCGTGTAGGTGTCGTAGCCGCAGGTCGACGCGTTGTTGTAGCGGATCTCGCCGATCGTGTAGTTTTCAAGCAGCCGCACAAGATACTCGGAGAAGTGCAGGTGAGCAGAATCGCCTTCGGTCACGACGGGAACGAGCGACAGCGCGTCCATCGGCGACAGATCGAAGATATCGAAGTCCTGACCGGTCAGGCTCCTGACGAGCGAGGGGATCGACAGCGCGTCTTCGCCCGTCTTACCGGCGAATCCGTTATAGAGGTCGAGCACCGCGGTGACGGGGCCCGTCAGATTCTCGATGATCACGCCGAGGCCGTTGGAATTGATAAAGTAGAGAAGACCTGGCAGCATCTCGAGCACGCCGTCGATCACGCGGCCGTCCTCGCCGCCGTTGATAAGCTCCAGAATGCGGTCCTTCAGGCTGCCGAACATGTCGCGCAGCAGCGCGTTCACATCGTCGCCGTAGTCGGAAGCGTTCTTCAGGCCCTTGCAGCCGATCGCCTCAAACAGCGGCTGGAACACGTAGCGGTAGCCCTCGACGCCGACGATTTTGATCAGGTCGTCCCTGCGTTCGCGGGACTCCGGCACGCCGGAGGAACAGAACAGGCTCAGGTCCTTGCCCAGCAGCAGGCAGCGCATCAGCGCCTCGATCGGAGCGAGCAGCTCGCAGATGACCTCGTCGAGGTTGCTCAGATCCGGCGCCATCGTGTGGCGCGTAAGCCCCGTGGGCTGACCGTTCTTGTCATAATATGTCACGACGCCGTCCGCATAGACGGTTTTGCTGACGTCGACGTTGTACTGCTTAAGGTCGAGGCCGACGTATTTGCCGGATCTGCACATCGCCTCGTTGTATTTCGCGAGCTCTCCCGAGATCTCGCGGAGCGCGGCGACAGCCTGATCGGGATCGTCCGCGTTGAGCGCGGAAGCCAGCGCGCGCACCGCTTCGCTCTCGACGCCGTTCAGCAGATCGCCGATGAGCCCGACGATCCCGTCGATACTCTCGTCGTCGAGCAAGCCGGTCACCAGCGCGCTGACGAAGGAGCCCGCGGTATACGTGTTGCCGCCTCTCTCTCCGAGGATGTAGTCGCCCAGCGTTCTGTCACTGAAGACCTTGAGGCTGAACACGGAGGCCGCCACGTCGTCGAAGCGCTGTGCGAAAAATTCGGCAGTGCGCTCGTCATATTTCGTGACGCCGAAGGTCGCGCTGTACTTGCCGAAGTCCTCCGCCGCCTGCGCGGTGCGGTAGTCCGCGGCCTTGACGCTGCCGCTGTTTTTGACGTTTTGCAGGAACTGCGCCTTCTGCTCGGGCGCGGCGTCCTCGCCGAGGATATACGCCCAGTCATAGTCGACGGTGTACTGCGCCTCGATGCCGCCGATAAGCTCAAGCGCGGTCTTTACGACGCCCTTCTTGCCCGTCAGCTTCTCCATGAACGCGTCGAACACGTCGGCGTTGTTCTCGGTCATCATCGTTTCGATCAGCATCGAAAGGACGGCTGTTAACGCGTCGTCGCCGTCAATATTCAGACAGTACGCATCGCGTGCGCACTCGTGTCCCGATTCATCCAGACTGTACGACTCGGAGGGATAGATATCCCACAGATAGGCAAGATCGTTGATGCCGGCGCGGTAAACGCTGCTCAGGTCGAGGTATTTGCGCGTGCCGTCTGTTTCGGCGGAGAAGATCACGCCGATCAGCCTGAGGACGGCTTCCGTATCCATGGTGCGCAGATTGATCGCGGCGCCCTGCCCCTTCAGATTCAGCATCATGTCGTTTGCGCTCGCGTAGCCGCCGATCTGATATGTGTAGCGGCACAGCAGCGAATTGATCAGCTCGTTCAGGTCAATATTCAGGACGGGGCGGATCGCGTCGAGCAGTGAGAGGACCGG
>JAFRPB010000002.1 GCA_017429345.1 Clostridia bacterium
CGAAGTGGGGGTGGCGAGGAGGAGAAATTGTATATTTTACAACGGATTTAACCATTTTGCATTTCTCGCCTGTCCGCAAGGGACGGGGCTCAAAACGCAAGCGGGCGGTCATGCCCGCCCCTACAATCCGTGCGCCCAACAGAGCGATAAATCAGAATTTATCCGCATACTTCCTCACCAGCTCCTTATAATGCCTTCCCTTTTCCGCGAAGTCCTTATAATAGTTGTAGCTCGCGGCGGCGGGGGAGAGCACGCACGCCTTGCCGGGCGGAGTGAGCTCCACGGCGGCGCGGACTGCCTCGTCCATATCCGCGGCGATCACGATCTTCGCGCGGCAGCCGTCCGCTTCGAGCAGCTTCGCGATCGCGTGCCCCGTCTCGGGCAGACAGACGATATTGTCGATATCGCGCTTTGTGAGCTGGGCTGCGAATTCCGTATAATCGAGCCCGCGATCCATGCCGCCGATGATCAGCGTGCCGACGTTCCCGAGCGAATCCACGCCCATGAGCACCGAATAGGGGATCGTCGCAATGCTGTCGTTGTAATAGGATACGCCGCCGAATACGCCGAACAGCTCCATGCGGTCGGAAATGCCTTCGAATGCTGTGACCGCTCTGACGATCGCGTCGTCCGTTACGCCGAAGCGGCGCGCCGCCTGCGCTGCGACCTGAATATTCTGCAGATTATGCGCGCCGGGCAGGTGCGGATTGTTTTTCGCCGCGGCGAGGATTTCGGGGGCGAGCTTTTCCGGATCGGCGCAGATCGCCCTTGCGGGCAGCGCCGCCGGATCGACGTAGTCCGCCGTTGTGGAGCGGGGGTTGAAGATAAAGAAATCGTTTCCCGTCTGGTATTTCACGATGTTCATTTTCGCCGCGACGTAACCGGCGAAGCCGTCGTTGTAGTGGTCGAGATGCTCCTCGTAGATATTCGTTATGATCGCGACGTGCGGCGAGGAGGTCATGAATTCAAGCTGATGGCACGATAGCTCCATGACCGTGATCTCGTCGTTCGCCTCTTCGATCGTGTCGAACACCGGCACGCCGACGTTTCCCTTGAGCCCGGCGTTCAGACCTGCGGATTTCAGAAAGCGGTAAACCAGCGTCGAGGTGGTCGTTTTGCCCTTGGTCCCCGTCACGCCGACGACGGTGCTGTTTGAATATTTCAGATAAAGATCGGTCTGATCCGTCACAAAGCTTCCCTCCGGGATCTCCACGTTCACAAAGGGGATCCCCGGGCTTTTCATGACGATATCGTAGCCGTGCATCGCGTCGAGATAGCTTTCTCCGCAATACAGCGTCGTATACGGGTCGTCAAGCTCCACCGCGTTTTTGTCCGCGACGCCGAGCTCCTGATCCGGCAGGTATTTGCGGATCAGCGCGTAGGTCGAGCGCCCCTCTCTGCCGAAGCCGAGGATCAGCACTTTTTTATTCCTGAAAAAATCGATCAGACCGTTGATTGAAGCAAACATATACACATTCTCCCACAGATGTTTATCGCCTATAAAAATTATACATACCCCCGCGGAGAAATCAAGAGAATTCTGTCATAATTCCGCAATATTAATAATTCATTCAAAAAAAGCTTGACATCATATCCCCTTTGTGCTATATTGTATGGGTATCAACATAAAAGACGTTGAACAAATCAAAGGAATTTGCCCCTGCAATCAGCGGAGGGAGGGAATATAGATGAGCCAGGTAAAAGTGAAGGACAACGAGTCTCTTGACAGCGCTCTGAGAAGATTCAAGCGCCAGACCTCGAGAGACGGCGTCATTCAGGAAGTGCGCAAAAGAGAGCACTATGAGAAGCCTTCCGTAAAGCGTAAAAAGAAGTCGGAAGCCGCTCGTAAACGTAAGTTCAAATAAACCGACAGCGGGCTCCTTCGAGTCCGCTTGTTTTTTCGTTCGACGTCGGTTTTTCGGCGGAAGAATCACGACCGGATCGGCGTCTGTGCAGAGGGAATCGTCATGGAAGCAGGAAAACCGAACTATATTTTTGAATCCGTCACGCTCGTCACGCCGGAGAAGCTCCGCGAGATGGGCGCGCGCGCCGTCGGCATCGATCTTGACAATACGCTGGTTTACGATTCCACCTTTAAGCCCCGTGAGGGCGCGCGGGAGTGGGTCGAAAAGCTCAAGGCCGCGGGTATTCCCGTGATCATCGTCTCCAATACCAATCATCCCCGCGCCTATATTCTTGCCAAAATGTTTAAGATCCCATATTACGCCATGTCGAAAAAACCGCACACGAAGAATCTTCTGCGCGCTGCGAGGGAGGCGGGCGTGCCGATCGAAAACTTTGCCATGATCGGCGATCAGATCTTCGCGGACGTGTACGCCGCGAACGAGTGCGGCGCGATCTCGGTATGGGTCAAGCCTTTCGGCAGTGAAAAACTGTTTTCGCATCATTTCAACCGGCTTCGCGCAAGAGAGCGCAAATATTGCCGTGAACACGGCATCGAATACAGGGAGATCAGGTAAAAGTGAATAAAATCGAAAAACTTCAGCAATGCGCATACGGCTCGGATATGGGCGGAAATTTCGGTCTGCTGATCACGAGCGAGGAAAACCGCCGCTATTTTACGGAGTTCCCGTCGAGCGACGGCGTGCTGGCGGTGACAAAATTCGACGCGTTGTTTTTGACGGACAGCCGCTATATCGAAGAAGCCCGCAACGTCATAAAAGACGTCCGCGTCGAGGAACAGAAGGATACGTGGAAGCAGCTGAAGGAATTCTTCCATGACCGGAACGGGGCGAACCTCATTGTTCCGGAGTACGAAAAAATCACCGTCGCGCAGTTGGAACGGATGAAAAAAAGCGCGTCCGACATGAATTTCGTCGGCCCCGAGTGCGACCGGCTCGATCGGGCGATCGAGACGCTGCGCATGGTGAAGACCGACGCAGAGATCGAATGCATCGTCAGAGCCCAGCGCATCGCGGAGGACGCGCTGCGGCACATGCTCACCTTCATCGAGCCCGGCAAAACCGAGAAGGAGATCGCGCTTGAGCTGGATTTTTACATGCTCTCTCACGGCGCGGAGGCGCTTTCGTTCGAGACGATCGCAGTCTCGGGCCCGAACACCTCGAAGCCGCACGGCGTACCCGGCGAACGGAAGGTCGAACGCGGCGATTTTGTCACGCTCGACTTCGGCGCGGTGGTCCACGGGCTGCACAGCGATATGACGCGCACCGTAGCCGTCGGCACGGTGAGCGAAAAGCAGAGGCTCGTATATGAAACCGTACGGGAGGCAAAGAACGCAGTCGAAGCGGGTCTGCGCCCCGGCGTATCCTGCGTCGACGCGGATAAGATCGCGCGCGACTATATCGCCGCGCGCGGGTTCGGCGATTATTTCCGCCACGGCACGGGGCACGGCGTCGGGTATGAGATCCACGAGATGCCCTACGTCAGCCCGAAGTCGAAATCGGTGCTTGCGGCGGGCAACGTGGTCACAGACGAGCCCGGTATTTATCTGCCCGGCGAGTTCGGCGTCAGGATCGAGGATATGGTCCTCATTACCGAAACCGGCAATCGGATCCTGACCGACGTGACGGATGAGCTGATTGTGTTGTAAAGTGAAAAGTGAAAAATGGCTGCGCCGCAGGTGTAAGGTGTAAGGTATAAGGTGTTGGGTGTTTGTCCTCGGGACTCGGGACTCGGGACTCGAGACTCGGGACTCGGGACTGGAGACTCGGGACTCGGGACTCGAGACTCGGGACTCGGGACTCGAGACTCGGGACTCGGGACTCGAGACTCGGGACTCGGGACTGCATCTCACATTTCACATCTCACATTTCACGAATTTACAAAAAACTCTTGCAATGCGAGCGAAAATATTATATTATATTATTGCAAACTAATGCGGTTTTTCCGCATAACGAAAGGATTTGAATTTTTATGGTAACAGCCGGCGATTTCAGAAACGGCGTCACGTTCGAGATGGAAGGACAGGTCTGGCAGATCATCGAATTCCAGCACGTTAAGCCCGGCAAGGGCGCTGCGTTCGTGCGCACCAAGCTCAGGAACGTTATTCAGGGCTCCGTCGTTGAAAAGACCTTCAGCCCCACAGACAAGTTCCCCACCGCTTTCATCGAGAGAAAGACGATGCAGTACTCCTACAACGACGGCGATCTGTATTATTTCATGGATCCCGAGACCTACGATATGATCCCCATCGGCAAGGATCAGCTCAATGACAACTTCCGTTTTGTCAAAGAGGAAATGGAGTGCATGATTCTTTCCTATAAAGGCAACGTGTTCGGTGTTGAGCCGCCCAACTTCGTCAATCTGCAGGTCACCAAGACCGATCCCGGCTTCAAGGGCAACACCGCGACCAACACGCTCAAGCCCGCCACGCTGGAGACCGGCGCGGAGATCAGAGTGCCCCTGTTCATCGACGAGGGCGAGATGATCCAGGTCGACACGAGAACCGGCGAATATATGTCCAGAGCGTAAAAGCGCGGATCTGCGTGCTTTTTGCTGCGGACGCGGAATAAATTCGCGCTTTCGCAATATAATGTTTAAAAAAAGAGGGAGGAAAAAGAAATGACACTTACCGAAAAAGCGGCCTATCTCAAGGGTTTTGCCGACGCAGCCAAGCTTGAGGATAAAGAGGACGTCGCAAAGCTTCTCGGCAAAATCATCGATATGATCGACGATCTCGCCGTCAGCGTTGCCGATATCGACGATACCCTCGACTCCGTTATGGAGCAGCTTGACACCGTGGACGAGGATCTCGGCGAGCTTGAGGAATTTGTCTACGAGGATTATGACGAGGATTACGACGACGATGACGACTTCTGGGACAATGAGGACGACGAGGATATCACCTATGAGTTCGAGTGCCCCGAATGCGGCAAGACCGTCTATCTTGACGAGTCTCTCTTTGAGTCCGACGACGATATCGTGTGCCCCGCCTGCGGCGCGGTGCTCGAGGATCTGACGCTCTCCTTTGATGAAGAGGACGAGGACGAAGAGGACGACGAAGACTGATTATTGAATTTGCGTAAACCGCCGCAGGACGCGCAGCGTCCTGCGGCGGTTTTTCTGTAAATTCTGATTTACAGGCATTAGGCATTGGGCATTAGACTTGTCAATTTTACGCAGTGCGCCTCGGTTACCTATTGCCTACTGTCTTATATCCCGATAAATCAGGATTTATCTAATGCAAACGCATTGACATTTCTTTGTGCATATATTATAATTATCTTAAAAAATAGAAAGGAGAATTAGATATATGACCAAAACGAAATGGCTTGTCTGTCTGTTGGCGGTCGTTTGTTTGTTTGCGGCGCTGCTTCCCATGCAGGTTTTTGCTGAGGGAATTCCCGACGGCACCTATTATTACGGCGACGTGTCCGGCGACGGCAGGGTCAAGGCTGCCGACGCGCGGCTTGTGCTGCGTTACGCCGCAAAGCTGGAGACGTTTTCAGAGCTTCAGCTGAAGCTTGCCGACGTCAACGGCGACGGCAAGGTCAAAGCGGGCGACGCGCGCGTCGTGCTGCGCGCCGCGGCGAAGGTTGAGCCTTTGCCTGTCGAAACGCTCGTGATCGGCGAACCCGGCACGACGGAAGCCGGTATAACGCAGGCTGTAAAGCCGAGCGAACCTGCCGCGTCGACAGAACCGGCTGCCTCGACTGAACCGCCGGCATCGACTGAGCCTGTTGAGCAGACGACAGAGCCTGTCGAGCAGACGACTGCGCCCGTTGAGCAGACCACGGCGCCGGCGCAGATCGAGAGCGTAAAGGTCGGTCTGATCATTCAGCATGACGAGAACTCGGGCTTTGACAACAAGTTTATTCAGGCGGCGAAGAAGGCTGTTGTCGACGCCGGTCTGCCCGAAGAACAGCTTGTGATAAAATACAATGTTCCCGACGATGATCAAAAGGCGATTTCCGACGCGGTGCGGGAGCTTGCCGGAGCGGGCTGCGATATGATCTTCGGCGGTTCCTTCGGTTATGAGAATGCGCTGCTTGCGGCCGCAAAAGAGTACCCGCAAGTGCAGTTTTTCCATGCGACGGGTACGATGGCGCACGCTGCCGGCGTGAAGAATTTCCATAATGCGGACAACGCGGCCTTTGAGGGCAGATACCTGACGGGTATCGCCGCGGGGTTGAAGCTGAACGAAATGATCGAAAAGGGCGAGATCGCCGCGAACGAGGCGAAGATGGGCTTCGTTGCGCCGTTCGCGTTCAGGGACGTCGTTTCCACCTATTCCGCGTTCTTCCTCGGCGCGCGTTCGGTCTGTCCGAGCGTGACGATGGACGTGAAATTCATCTATACGTTCTATGACGAGGCGATAGAGAAGGAAGCCGCAAAGGACCTGATCGACCACGGCTGCCGGATCATCTCGCAGTACAGCGATTCTCCCGGCGCGCCGGACGCCTGTGAAAATGCGGGCGTGCCGAATATCCCCGTGGACGGCAGCACGATCGAAAGCTGCCCGAACACGTACCTGATCGGCTATGATCCCGATTGGACGCCCTTCTTCAGCTACGCTGTGGTCGCGGTCGCCGCAGGCAACGAGATCCCCGCCGACTGGCTCGGTGACGTCCCGACCGGCGCCGTCAGGCTGACGGAGCTGAACGAAAAGGTCGCGGCCGAGGGCACCGCCGAAGCGATCGAAGAAGCGCGGCAAAAGCTTGCGGACGGAACGCTGCACGTATTCGATACGAGCGCCTTCACCGTCGACGGCAAGACGTTTACCGAGTATTATATGGATCTGATCGAAGATGAGGAAGATAAGCCCGACGTCAATATGATTTACGACGGCTGGTTCCACGAGGGCGAAAAGATGAGCGCGCCGACGTTCGATCTGTTTATCGACGGTATTCATCTTGTGAACAACGGCTTCAGCCCCGATATCCCCGCAGATCCCAAAGAGCCCGCCGAAGAGGGACTGAACGTCTGCCTCGGCCCCGGAACGGAGGATTTCGACCCCGCGCGTTCGTATTCGACCGAAAGCGCGACGATGCTCAGCCATCTGTTCAGCGGCCTCACAAAATGGGACCGCGACGGGAGCGGCAGGCTTGTCATTATGCCCGACGCGGCGGAAGCGCTTCCCGCGGGCGTCAGGAACGACGACGGAACCGTCACTTATACCTATAAAATCAGAGACGACCTGAAATGGTCCGACGGCGCGCCCGTCACCGCGCAGGATTTCGTTTTTGCGTGGAACCGCGCCGCCGATCCCGCGACCGGTGCGGATTACGGTTATCTCTTTGAGATCGTCGACGGCTGGGAAGCGATGCAGTCCGGCGAGGAAGGCGCGCGTCTGAATATCTTTGCGCCCGATGAAAAAACATTCGTCGTTACGCTGTTGAGCGACGCTCCTTATTGGAACGAGCTTCCGGCGAATCCGGTGTTCTATCCTCTGCGCGAGGACGTCGTCTCGCGGGACGGCTGGGCGACGGATCCCGAAAAATTCGTCTCGAACGGCGCGTATACCTTCGCGGAGCGGTCGAAGGAAAAAGTCGTTTTCGAAAAAAACGAAGCATGGTATGACGCGGACGCCGTGACGATGCCGCGGATCAACTTCATTCTCTCCGAAGACGCTCTCGCCCTGCAGGAAAAGTTTTCCGCCGGCGAGCTGCAGTTTGTCGACGAAATCGAGGGATCCCCCGCGCAGCTTCGTGAGAAATTCGGCGACGCGTTCAGAACCGTGGGCGTCAGCGGCACTTACTATGCGCTCTGGAATGTCAACGCGGATATCCTGCCCGCAGATTCCGGTCTTAAGGGCGAGGAAGCGGAGAATGCCCGCGCTGAGATCCGCAGGGCGATCGATCTGCTGATCGACCGCGGCTATCTTACCAACGAGGTTCTGCAGGGCGGTCAGGTCGCCGCGTCGAGCTTTGTCGCGATGGGCATGACCGATACCGACGGAAAAGAATTTTATCAGAACGCCGGCAATAACGACGGTTTCTGCGGTTATTACGACGTTTCCCGCGAGGCGCAGGAGGGTAACCGAGCCGCGGCTGTCGAAACGCTGAAAAAATACTACGATTTTGACGAAACGAGCGGAAAATTCACGAACGTCCCCGAACTCGAATACGTTTATAACAACAGTTGGGGACATCAGACGATCGCCGAGACGATCCGAGGCGATCTCGAAAAATTCGGGATCCCGGTAAAACTCGTCGGCGCGGAATGGCCTGACTTCAGAGGTCTTGTCGACGAAGGCAAATTCAACGTCGCCCGCAGCGGCTGGATCGCGGATTACAACGACCCGATCACCTTCCTTGACATGTGGATCTCGGGATCCGGCAATAACGAAGCCGGCCTCGGGAAAGGCGGTCACGCGGAGCTGAAATGCTACAGCCTGGATCTTACGCCCTTCGGGATCGATATCAAGGTCGAGAACGGCACATGGAGCGAGACTTACGACGTGCTGATCTCCGAGATCAAGCGCTGCTCCGACGACGAGACCCGCTATCGCATGATGCACCTCGCGGAGGATATGCTCATGGAGACGGGCTGCGTCATTCCGATCTATTATTACACCGATACGTTCCTGATCGACCCGGCGGCGGAGGGCTTCTACGTCAGCCCGCTGGGATACAAGTTCTTTTCACACACAACAGTCAATCAATGACGTTGAAGCAATAAGGAGGAATTTTGTCATGAAGAAGAAACTTTCGATCCTGAGCATCCTGCTCGCAGCGGTGATGCTGTTCACGATGCTGCCGCTTTCCGCGACGGCGGACGTGAGCGAGTATGAACGCAACAACGGTCCGCTCACGCCGGATATCAACCCCTTCGGCGCGCAGTTCACGTTCCTTCGCCTGAACGAGCTCGATGAAGAGGGCAAAACCATTCAGAACGAGGACTATACCTATAAGGGGTATTGTCTGTACGGAAACTACTGGAATGAGGAAGCCGGCGTCTGGGAGAGCGAGGTCGACGAGGATCTCCCCGCCGGCGTCGCATACGATCTTGCGACGAACACCCTGACGCTGACCGGTTTTGACGGCAGCGGATACATGCTCTCCGCCAACATGATGGGCGACGATTTCACGCTCTGCGTTGAGGGTGACTGCAAGCTGGGCGTTATCTACGTCTGGGGCGACAGCTGGGGCGCGGGCCTGAAGATCGCCGGCAGCGGCACGCTCACCGTGAACGAGAACAAGCTCTTCGAATACGCGGTGGAGTTCCACCCGGAGTATACGCTGGTCACCTTCCGTCTTGACGACGATGCGTCCGTGAAGCTTTACGGCACGAAGAGCCCCGTCGGCATTCTCGGCACCGAGCAGACCGAAGACCTCTTCGATTTGCCGGACAGCGCCGAAGCGGAGCCGGTCAAGGAGAACCTGGTGCGCAACGAGCCCAAATGGCTCTTCGGCTATACGGTCGACGAGGAGTATGTCTTCACGTCGTACTGGACGCAGGCGACCTGCAGGGACGATCCGGACGGGATCTATACCATCGGCGAAACGACGTATTATCCCGGCGGTCTTGATGATGAATCATCGGCATATAAAATGATCGACGTGCATCATTATTACTATTCCGAAAAATACGATATTCATTGTGAAGACTACGATTTCGGCGACGAGGATGGGAACGGCACTCTCTCCTTCAGCTCTTATGAGGATGCGAAGGCCGCCGGCTACGAGCCGAAGCTGGACGAAAACGGCGATGAGGTCGGCATTGAGATCAGAACGGGCGGCGGCTCCGGTTCCGATCAGGTGGTCATCGGCCCCGACGGCAAGGAATACGTCGGCGCGTGGACCAAGAGAGGCGAGGGAGACTACGGCGATATCCTTGCGGAGATCGAGCCGCTTCCCGGCGTGGAAGATACTTATCTGTTCATCGTCCGCAGAGACCTGATCGATATCGACCCCGATGATCTTGAGACCGTGCGGGTCGACGTGGAGTATGACGATATGTTCATGTATACGCTTCCCGGTACGGAGTTAGTTTACGAAGGCGTGGCAGATGTTACCGAAGAGCCGACGACTGCGGAGCCGACGACTGCGGAGTCGACGACTGCGGAGCCGACGACTGCGGAGCCGACGACTGCGGAGCCGACGACTGCGGAGCCGACGACTGCAGAGCCGACGACTGCGGAGCCGACGACTGC
>JAFRPB010000240.1 GCA_017429345.1 Clostridia bacterium
AAGGTATAACGGAAATTGCTGAACAGGTGATAGAAGTAATGGACGACGTGGATGAAGAAGGTCATGACCGACGCGTCGTTCGTCTCGTGCATGTGTTCGTCCTTCTCGCAGAACAGGCAACGGTACTGCCCGCAATCGGCGCAGTAACCCTCGCCCTCTTCGTTGGCCAGACGGATCGAATGGCCCTTCTCGCTCGCGGTGACTTCGCGGGTCTCGGCCTCGCCGCACTTTGCGCAGACGCGGTGTTGAATACCGTCTTTTCCGCAGGTGGGGCCGTTCTCCTCGTCGTCGAACCATTCGCCGAAGCTGTGGCCCGTAGCCGCGATCGGCCGGGTCTCGCTCTCGCCGCAGTTCTCGCAGTCGCGCTCCTCGACGCCCTCTTCGGTGCAGCCCGGCGCGGTCTTCACGTACCATGCGCCGAACACGTGTTCCGTGCCGCCGCTCGGGATCGCCTCGCCCGCCTCGATCAAATGATCGCAGGCCGCGCAGTAGATATCGCCGGTGTAGCCGTCCTCATTGCAGGTGGCGTCCTTCGCGTCCTTCGTCACGGTCTCGGTCGTGCTGTGGTTCGTGTAGTCGAAATCGAGAATTGTCTGTTCTGCAGTGATCTCATTCTCACAAGCTTCTTCTGTGAAGATCTTTCCGCAGACGGAACAGGTGTAATACTCGATATTGCCCTTTTCGGTGCAGGTGGCGGCTTTTTCGTCGGTTTTGACCGGCGTGTGCGCGATCGACTCTTTTGCGATCACGCTGCCGTGGGTGATCTCATGATCGCAGGCTGCGCAGTAAATGTCTCCGGTGTAGCCGTCTTCATTGCACTTCGCTTCTTTTGCGTTCTTCGTCACGCGCTCGTCGGTGCTGTGGTTCGTGTAATCGAAGTCGATAACAGTCTGTTCAGCAGAGATCTCGTTATCACAGCTCTCTTCCGTGAAGATCTTGCCGCAGACGGAGCAGGTGTAATACTCGATATTGCCCTTCTCGGTGCAGGTCGCGGCTTTCTCGTCTGTCTTGACCGGAGTATGGGCGATGGTCTCTTTTGCTATCACGCTGCCGTGGGTGACCTCGTGATCGCAGGCGGCGCAATAGATGTCGCCGGTGTAACCGTCTTCGTTGCACTTCGCTTCTTTCGCGTTCTTCGTCACCCGCTCGTCGGTGCTGTGATTCGTGTAATCGAAATCAAGGACCGTTTCTTCCGCCGTGATCTCGTTTGTGCAGGCTTCTTCGGTGAAGATCTTTCCGCAGACCTCGCAGGTGTAATATTCGATATTGCCCTTTTCGGTGCAGGTCGCGTCGATCCGTTCGGTCCCGACCGGCGTGTGGATGCCGGACGGCGCCGCGACGGTGACGTTCTCCGCCTTGTTCGTATAGGTCTCGCCCTCAAACGCGACGGAGGCGGTATAGGTCACGATATGCGCCGCGACGCAGGTCTGTTCGCTGACCGTTTCGGCGTCGGGATCTTCGTCCGTGACGGTCTCGACGTGCGCGGCGTTGTTGCCGCAGGTGAAGGTCGCGGTCGCCGCGGTGTGGCCCTCGTTCCAGCTCCAGCCGGTCAGGGCGTAAGCGTGCCCGGTGCGGTCGTCGAGCTTGACGTTCTCGACCTTTCCGGTGTAAGTATTGCCGAGGAATTCGACGGACGCGGTATAGGTCACGACGTGATCGGTCTCACAAGTCTGCTCGCTGATCGTTTCCACGTCGATCTCGTCGTCCGTAACGGTTTCGACGTGCGAGGAATCCTTGCCGCAGGTGAAGGTCGCGGTCGCGCTCGTATGATTTTCGTTCCAGCTCCAGCCGGTCAGCGCGTAATTATGCGCCTCGGTCTCGATAAAGCCGCAGTGTTCGCAGGTGCGGGAATGCGTTTCGCCGTTGTTCGTGTAGCCGCTCCACGCGTCGTGGGCTTCCTCTTCATAAAGCGCGGTCACGGTCAGAGCGCCGGTGACGTTGTCGAACGACTTGTCCCAGCCGGTATATTTCATATGCTTTTCGGTATCGCCCGCGATCGCGTGATAGGCGGCGGGCGTCGGAGCATTCGCCGCGGAGCCGTGCTGCGCGGTATCGGTGCCGATCGTCTCATTCGTATAGCCGTCGACAAACGTCACGGTATAGGTGTTGATCTCCCAGTTCGCGGTCAGGGTCGCGTCGGAATCCGCGAAGGTGTAAACGCCGTTCGTGAGCGTGCCCGCGCTGACCGTCCAGCCGGTGAAGTGATACCCGGTGCGCGTCGGCTCGACGATCGTCTCGGTCTGGCCGATAATATACGAGGCGTTGATATTCCCCGTGTATGCGTCGCCGCCGTTCACGTCCACGGTCAGGGTATAGGGATTCGCCGTCCATTTCGCGAACAGCGTCACGCTGCCGTTCTGCGCGGCGGTCAGGTTCCGCACGGTCGCGCCGTTTCCGTATACGGCGTTCCCGTCCGCAGAAGCCGCCCAGCCCGCGAAGGAATAACCGGTTTTCACAAAGCCGTTCGCCGTCAGGACCGCATCGGCGTCGTAGGTCGCGCCGACGGATGCGGTGGAGCCGGAGGATGCGCCGTTTCCGTCAAAACTGATCGTATAGGTATTGGGCGTCCAGTTGGCGGTATAGGCAAGGTCTGCGACCTTCGATTCGATCACCGCCATCTCGGCGACCTGCCAGGTCGTGGTGGCGCTGGCGTCCCACTGCTCCATCTGGATATAGATCTGGCCTCTCTGCTTGCCCGCGGGGACCGTGACGTTCTTATAATAGCGTCCCCAGCCGTTCCCGGCGTCGCCGAGATAGGTGAACGCGCCGCCGACGCCGTCATACCATTCGCCCGCCGTCTGTCCGGCGGAATAGGCGATGCCGCCCTGCATCGGCAGAGAGCCCGCGGTCTGTTTTGCAGTGACGAGTACTGTATAGGTCTTGCCGACCTCGACCGGGAAAGAGTTGCCGGTCACGTGGTCGCGCCCCGCGCAGGTATAGGGAGCCGACGTCGTATAGCCGTCAAGTCCGAGGGAGAACGGCACAAAGAGCGTCGTGACGCTGCCGTTCGCGATCAGCCAGGTCGTGCTGCCGCCGCTGCCCGCCTGATCCATCTGGATATAGAACTGGCCTCTCTGCTTGCCCGCGGGGACCGTGACGTCCTTATAATACACGCCCCAGCCGTCGCCCGCGTCGCGCAGATACGTGAACGCGCCGCCGACGCCGTCATACCACGCGCCCGCCGTCTGTCCGGCGGAATAGGCGATGCCGCCCTGCATCGGCAGGGAGCCCGCGGTACGCTTCGCGGTCACATAGACGCGGTACGTCGCCCCGGAGATCACCGGGAAGGAATTGCCGAACACGTGGTCGCGGCCCGCCGCGGTGTAAGGGGCGCTCACGGTATAGCCAGACAGACCGCTGCTCACGCCGTTCGGCACGGTGACGTCCGTCGAGGGCGCCGCGCCGTTGGAGCCGGTCCAGCCGGTGAAGGTATAGCCGGTTTTGGTCGGGTTATTCAGGCGCACGGGCGAGGTCTCGACCGTATAGGTCGACGGGTTGCCCGAGACCGAGCCGCCGTTCAGGGTATAGCCGATGTTGTAGGTGTTGATCTGCCAGTTGGCTTTATAGGAGAGATTCGAAAGCGAGGTATGCACCACCGCCACGTCGGCGACCTGCCACACGTTGCCCTCGACGCCGCTGTGGGACTGCTCGATCTGGAAATACGGCTGACCGTGCACCTTGCCTGCCGGGACCGTAACGTCCTTATAATATCTCCCCCAGCCGTCGCCGATGTTATAAATAAGCGTGAACGCGCCGGAGACGCTGTCCCACGGATCGCCGGAGGTATTGTCGTAATACCACAGGCCGCCGTTGAGGGAAAGCGAACCCGCCGTGCGTCTCGCGGTGACGTAAACTCTGTAGGTCTGCCCCACGGTCACGGGGATGCCGTTGCCGATGATATGGTCGCGCAGTGAGCAGGTATAGGGGTTGGAGGTGGTGTAGGAAAGCCCCACGTCCAGCGGCTCGAAATACGCCGTAACGTAGCAGTTCGCGATCAGCCAGGTCGTGTCGCCGCCGCTGTTCGCCTGATCGATCTGGATATAGAACTTACCCTGCTGTTTTCCCGAAGGAACGGCGATATCCTTATAGTAGACGCCCCAGCCGTCGCCCGCGTCGCGCAGATAGGTAAAGCTGCCGGAGTATCCTTCCCACGGATCGCCCTGAGAGCCGCCGGTATACCAGATACCGCCCTGCATATTCAGCGAGCCCGACGTTCTTTTCGCGGTCACGAAAACGCGGTAGGTCATGCCCGGCAGGACCGTGAAATCATTGCCGAGGATATGATCCCTGAGGTTCGCGGTATACGGGCTGCCGGTGGAGTAGGAAATACCGCTGCTGAGCACGTTGGGCGTATCGACCTGCGTCGACGGCGTCGCGCCGTTGGAGCCGGTCCAGCCGGTGAATGTGTAGCCCAGGCGCGTCGGATTATTGAGGCGCACCGGCGAGGTGTTCACGTCGTAGCTCGTGGGGTTGCCCGAAACGGAGCCGCCGCCGAGGTCGTAGCTGATGCTGTAGGTATCCGCCGCGAAAGCGATCGGGACCGTCCCGACCACCAGCAGAAGCGAGACCAACAGCGCGACCGATTTTCTGACCATTCGTTTCATAAGACTGCCTTCCTTGTTTTAAGATGTTTTTTGAGTATAACTATACATTATATCTATTTTAATATACTTTATTTTGTCCCTGTTGTCAAGAAATTCCGCCGTTCATATTGAAAAAAGAAAGAAAAAAGAATACAATGGGAGAAGAATCCATTCAAAGGACGGGCATTACATGAAACTGATCGACACTCCCCTGACCGTCGGCGGGAAAACGCTGCAGAACCGAATCGTGTTTCAGCCCATGGAGGGCTGCGACGGCACGCGCGAGGGCGCGCCGGACGAGCTGACGTGCCGCAGATACCTGCGCTTTGCCGAGGGCGGCGCGGGTCTTATCTGGTTCGAGGCGACCGCGGTCGTGCCCGAGGGACGGGCGAACCCGCGACAGATGTATCTGCACGAGGGCACGCTCGGATCGTTCCGCGCGCTGCTCGGCGAGGTGCGGAGAAAGAGCGTCGAAACCTGCGGCTTTGCACCCGTGATCGTCGCGCAGCTCACCCATTCGGGCAGATTCTCAAAGCCCGAGGGGACGCCCGCGCCCCTCGTCGCCTACCGCAATCCCCATTGGGAACTGGGCAAAGAGGATCAGCCCTACGTCGTCGTGAGCGACGAATACTGCGCGTCGCTCCCCGAAAAATTCGCCCGCGCCGCCCGCCTTGCCGAGGAAGCGGGCTTTGACGGTGTGGACGTGAAATGCTGCCACGGGTATCTGATGAACGAATTTCTGAGCGCGAAGAAACGCCCGGGCAATTACGGGGGATCGCTCGAAAACCGCACGCGACTGTATTTCGACTGCATCGACGCGGTAAAAACCGCCGTCGGCGGCCGGCTGCTCGTCACCACGCGCCTGAACGGCTGCGACGGGTTCCCCTGGCCCTACGGCTTCGGCGTGAACGAAAAAAATGAGATCGACCTTACCGAAACGAAGCTCATATTGAACGAACTGCAAAAAAGAGGGATCGGGCTCGTCGACCTCACGATCGGCAACCCGTATCTGATCCCCCACGTGAACCGCCCGTGGCGCTTCGGCCCCGAGGACGGCAGAACAAGTATGAAAAGAATATACGACGTGACGCGCGAGCTCAAAGCCGCCGCACCGGAACTGAAGTTCGTGATGAGCGGATTTACCTACCCCGGCGTGACCGCGCTCGACGAAGCGAACGACGCGCTCGAGACGGGCGTCGCGGATCTCGCGGGCTTCGGCAGGATGACCTTCGCCTATCCGACGTTTTATAAAGAATGGCGCGAGACGGGCGCGCTCTCGCCGAAAAAGGTCTGTCTCGCCTGCGGCAAATGCTCGCAGCTGATGCGCGCCGGCACCGTCGCCGGCTGCCCGGTGCGGGACGCGGAGGTTTATCTTCCGTACTATAATCGTTTTGTTCGATAAAGGATCTTATAAACCGAATGAGGAATTAGGAATGAGAAATGAGGAATGTCGGAAGTCGCTTCGCGACTTGAATCATATAGGCGGTAAAGGATAATTCGTACGCACAAAATGAGCCGTGTTCATGTGAAAAAATGAATAATGTAAAATCTACGCTTATTTATAATCGAGGTACGGAGCGAAGCTCCGTCATTCATTCCTCACTCCTCATTTCTCACTCCTCATTTTTCGTTCCTCATTCACATAACGATTTATCATCAAAGTCAAAGAAAGGAAGCGAGTAAATTGACCGCACTCATCACCGGCGGGAGCCGGGGCATCGGCTTTGCCTGCGTCAAGGCCCTGCTCGAAAAAGAATACACCGTGATCGCCGCCGCGCGCAAAGAGAGCGACGCGATCGCCGCGCTGAAAAAGGAATACCCCGGCCGGGTGTTTTTCTTCCCCTGCGATATCTCGAAGCAGGAGGATATCCGCGCGCTCGTCTCGTTCGTTGAGGCCGAATTCGGCGCGCTGCAGATGCTCGTCAACGCGGCGGGCGTCGCGCCGCGGGTGCGCAAGGATATCCTCGATCTCACGCCCGACGAGATGGACGAGGTGCTGGATATCAACCTCAAGGGCACGTTTTTTATGACGCAATCCTGCGTCCCGCTGTTGAAAAAAGGCGCGCCCGCCCGCATCGTGAATATCTCGTCGATGTCCGCCTATACCGCCTCGGTCAGCCGCGGCGAATACTGCATCTCCAAAGCGGGCATCTCCATGACGACGAAGCTCTTCGCCGCGCGCCTCGCGGAATACGGGATCAGCGTTCTGGAGATCCGCCCAGGCGTCATCGAAACGGATATGACCGCCGTCGTGCACGACAAATACGTCAAAATGATCGACGAAGGGCTCACCCCGATCAGACGCATGGGACAGCCTCAGGACGTGGCGGCGTGCGTCGCGGCGGCAGCGGACGGCAGCCTTGATTTCTGCACCGGAACGGTCTTCGACTGCGACGGCGGCTTCAGCGTGAGGACGTTATGAACAGATACGAATTCGACGCGCTCGTGATCGGCACGGGCGCCGCGGGCTACGGCGCAGCGGACAGCCTTTACAAAAAGGGGATCAAAAATATCGCCGTTCTGACCGAAGGGCGGCTCTGCGGCACCTCCCGCAATACGGGCAGCGACAAGCAGACCTATTACAAGCTGTCTCTGGACGGCTTCGCCGCGGACAGCCCCGGCGCGATGGCGCAGAGTATTTTTGACGGCGGCAGCGCCGACGGGGACAAGGCCTACGCGATGGCGCAGTACAGCCTGCCCGCGTTCCTGCGGCTGGTCGATTACGGCGTGCCGTTCCCGAAAAACGCGGTCGGCGGCTTCCCCGGATACAAGACGGATCACGACGACACCCGCCGCGCGACCTCGGTGGGACCGCTGACGAGCCGTATGATGACCGAGCGGCTGGAAGACAAAGTTCTGAACGAAAACAAAACGCCGGTCTTTGACGGTCGGCTCGTCGTAAAGATCGTCTCGGACGCGGGCGGCGTGTGCGGCGTTCTCGCGTTGAACGCCGATACGAACGGGCTTGAGGCATTCTGCGCACCTTATGTGATCGCCGCCGTCGGCGCGCCCGCGTGCATCTTCGGCGATTCGGTCTATCCGCGCTCCCAGCACGGCATGACCGGCGTTCTGCTCGACGCGGGCGTGCGGATGAACAATTTCTCGCAGTGGCAGTACGGGCTCGCTTCCACGGGCTTCCGCTGGAATCTCTCGGGCAGCTTCATGCAGGTGATCCCCCGTTTTGTCAGCGTTGACGAAAACGGAGCGGAGCGGGAATTTCTGAACGACGCTTTCTCCGATCCCCGGGAACGGTTCACAAACATATTCTTAAAGGGCTATCAGTGGCCCTTCACCGCCGGGCGGATCGCCGGCTCTTCGCGGATCGACCTCGCCGTGTACGAAGAACGGCGGCGGGGAATGCGGGTATATCTCGATTTTACGAAAGATCCCGCCGGGTTCGAGGCGTCTCTGCTCTCGGACGAAGCGCGGGAATACCTCGCCGGGCGCGGTGTGACGGGCAAAACGCCCTATGACAGGCTTCTTGCGCTGAACGCGAAAGCCGCGGCGATCTACGAAGACAACGGCGTTGATCTTGCGAAAGAAGCAGTGGAGATCGCGGTCTGCGCCCAGCACTGCAACGGCGGCGCCGAGACGGACCTTCACGGTGAGACAGATCTTCCCGGGCTCTATGTGATCGGCGAGGCGGCGGGGAATTTCGGCCTTGCCCGCCCCGGCGGCTCCGCGCTCAACGACACGCAGACCGCGGGACTGCTCGCCGCGGAACGGATCGCCGAAGAGAAAAGAGCGCGCCCCTCCCCCGCCGCGATCGAACGCGCGCTGCAGGCGGAGAAAGAAACTGTTTCCCGGTTCACACCGGACGAAACAGTTACATATGAAGATATCCCGCAAAAGATGAGCCTCTGCGCGGGCTTCCTGCGCGAAAAAGAGGGATGCGAAAAGCTGTTCGGCGAGATCGGCGCGCTTCTCGGGGATTATGCGCCGCGGCACCGCGATATTGTTTCCTATTACCGCGATCTCGATCTGCTCCGGGCGGCGAAGGCGTATCTTGAGACCGTGCTCGCCGAAATGCCCCTGACCGGCAGCCGCGGCGGCGCGATCTGGACCGAGCGCGGCGGAATCCTGCCGGAGAACGGGGATTACCGCAAATACAGAACCGTTACGGAAAACGGAAAGATCCGCTTCGTCCCCGTCAAGCCGATCCCGACCGACGACCGGCCGTTTGAGTACTTTTTAAATAAACTCTGATTAGCGGCGAAGCCGTTAATCAGAGTTTAGTCCCGAGTCTCGAGTCCCAAGTCCCGAGGCGGTCAATTTATACTCAAGATAAAATAGGAAGATACTATATTATTTCCCAGCTGTTTTACCAAGACGCACAAGCTTACCCAACGCATCTCGGGACTCGGGCCTCGGGTCTCGGGACTGATAAAAAAAGGAGAAAAACAATGTACGAATGGAAAGACGAATACTTTAAACAGATCGCGCTTTCGGGCGATCGGGCGGACGGGGTTTTCCGCAATTCCGAACGCTGCTTGATCGAAGGCCACCGCGGAGCAAAGGCGCTCATGCCCGAAAACACGCTCGAGAGCTTTGCATACGCGCTTGAGCTCGGCGTGGACGCGCTCGAGACGGACGTGAATATGACGAAGGACGGCGTCCCCGTGCTCTGCCACGACCGCACGGTCGACCGCACGACCGACGGCAGCGGCGTGATCCGGCAGTTCACCCTCGAAGAGCTTAAGGGTTTCGACGCGGGCGCCCGCTTCGGCGACGGAGAATTCGCGGGGAAAGGTTACAGGATCCCGACGCTCGAAGAATTCTGCGAATTCATGGACGCGCACCGGGAGATCCTTCTGAACGTCGAGATCAAGGACTACGGCATCGACAACATCGACCGCACCCTTGCGACGCTCGGCGCGCACGGCCTTCTCGGCAACTGCATCTTCGCCTGCTTCGACGCCTCCGTCATCCATTATCTGTTCGAGCGCTACGGCGTGAAGACGCAGGGCTTTCTCGGCAAGCAGATGAAGCGCTTCCGCCGGGGCAAAAACGGGACTTATTCGGAGCTTTACGCGATCGGCGTCGAGATGAAATATTTCTCGTGCGAATGCGTCGAATTCCTGAACGATCTGGATATCCAGCCCTGGTGCTGGTGCTGCGACGACGAGGAAACGGTAAAATACGCCATCGCTTCCGGCACGACACTGATGACCTGCAACGATCCCCGCCCCGCGCTGAAGGTTATCCGGGGAGTGTAGAGCCGGACGCCGACAGTACGGAATATGAAGATCGCAGCGGATGAATTCATCCCGTACACCATTCTGAAAAAACAATCGAACAGGTAAAAAATGATGTTTCGACAAATCGATTATTCCGACGGACTTTCGCGCTGCGCCGAATGTGAATTTTTTGACGAGTATGCGGTGTACTATTATAACACGATCTCGGAAAAGATCGAGCATCTCGATCGAATATTATGTGATTTGGATGTGAAGCGAGATCATTTTCAGACTTTCTGTTATGATTATAATTATATACCTTTGCCGAATATGAAAGTTAAAGAATTGAAAAGGAACTATATAAAGCAGACGAATAACCGAAAACTTGAAAAAACGTTTCACGGGCTGAATGACGAGGCTTTCGAAACAGCGTTCTTTCAGGTAATCAAATGCAATGATGAATTAAGAATGGATTGGCAAAAGTATTTATACAGCGAGGCAAAGAAAACATTTCTATCGTGGTGTAAGGATAACCGCATAACGCCGATGCGGCAGGGAAAGCCGTATTACGGGCAATAACACGGGAACCCGTTCTCCATATCTCCGCGACAGAGATCAGCGCAGGGATGAAATATTTCTCGCGCGAATGCATCGGGTTCCCGAACGATCCGGATATCCGTTCCCGGTGCCGGTGCTGCGACGACGAAGAAACGGTGAAATACGCCATCTCTTCCGGCACAACGCTGATGACCTGCAACGACCCGAGACAAGCGCTGAAGATCATCCGACAGACCGCGGAATAAAGAGTTGCGCAAGTCTGCGCGGATATGCTATACTGAAAACATCCGAAAAAAAGAATAAACGATAGGAGCGTGACTGTATGAACCAATTTGATGTGATCGTCGTCGGCGCGGGCAACGGCGGTCTCGTCGCGGCTGCGACCGTGGCGAAGGAGGGCTTTAAAACTCTTCTGCTTGAAAAGCACAATCTGCCCGGCGGCTGCGCCACGAGCTTCGTGCGCGGACGGTTTGAATTCGAGGCGGCGCTGCATGAGCTCTGCGGAGATTCCACCTGCGAAAAGCACGAGTCCGTTAGAACGATCTTCGAGCGTCTGGGCGTGGACGTGAAGCTCTATCACGAGGACACCCTGTTCCGCACGATCTGCAAGGGCGAGAACGGCTATGACGCGGTGATCCGAGCCGGATACGACGGATTCCTCGACTCCATGGAGGAAGCCGTTCCCGGGTGCCGCGAGAGCGTGAAAAGCTTTTTCGATCTGATCGGCGAGATCGACGACGCGCAGACCTTCATGAACGAAAACGGGATCAACCCCATGGTGCTGTATACGAAATACGGCAACTTCATGCGGGTCGCGTCTCACAGCGCGAAAGAGGTCATGGATGCGCTTGAGATCCCCGAGAAGGCGCAGAGCATCCTTTCTACCTACTGGGGGTATCTCGGCGTTCCCGTCGACAACCTGAACGCGCTGCACTACCTGAGCATGCTGACAGCCTACGTCAAGGCGAAGCCCTCCATGCCCTATCACCGCTCTCACGAGCTCTCTCTGGCGCTGGTCAGGGCGCTGCAGGGCTTCGGCGGCGAGATCCTTTACAACAGCGAGGTCACCCGCTTTGTATACAACGCAAAGGGCGAGGCGATCGGCGTGATCGCGAACGGCAAGCTGTATTACGCGAAAAAAATCATCTCAAACATCATCCCGAACAACGTCTTCAACCGCTCGAACCGGAGTGCGATCCCCGCGGCGGCAAGAAAGCTCGCCAACGCGCGCAAGCTCGGCATGACCTTCAACACGATCTATCTCGGGCTTGACAGCTCCATGGAAGAGCTCGGGATCACGGATTACAGCGTGTTCATCGCCTCCGATCCCGATTCGAGAAAGCAGTTCGACGACCGCGGCGAATACGGAATGTATGTGGTGAACTGCATGAATAAGGCGCTGCCGGATTCCTCGCCGAAGGGCACGTGCACGTTGTTCTTTACGATCATGGTGATGCCCGGGGACTTTCCCGAGGACCTGACGCCGCAGGAATACAAGAAATACAAAAACAAGATCGCCGAAAAGTACATCCGCGATTACGAGAAAACGATGGGCGTTTCCGTTATGGATCACATCGAGGAGATCGTCGTGGCGACGCCCGCGACCTTCGCCCGGTATCTCGCGACGCCGGACGGCGCGATCTACGGCTACGCCAGCGAGACGTGGGACAACATCATCGGCAGGATCGCGATGAAAGACGGCGAGAACAAGATCCCCGGCGTCTACTTCTGCGGCGGCCACGCAGAGCGCGGAGACGGATATCCCTCCGCCTACATCACAGGCGCAATGACGGGGGAAGAAGTCGTAAATGATCTGAGGAGGGGTAAATAATGGCGGAAAAAGGCAATCTCGGAAAATTCAGCCGCGCGGATTTCGTCAGGATCGTCGCGAACCGCGTCAAGGCGATCAGCGCGGGCAAAAACGCGCCGGTCAAAGACCTGTACTCCTACGCACCCAATAAGCTTGCCGCGGCTCTGCATCCGCACGTCCAGCAGCTGAAGGTCAGAGAGATCATCGAACACAGCCCCGACATGAAAAGCTTCATTTTTGCGCCGGATCCGGCGAAGGGCACGGAAAAGCTCGCATGGTTCTCCGCGGGTCAGTACATCGTTATATGCGTCAAAATCGACGGCAAAGCGTATTCGCGCCCGTATTCGATCGCATCCTCGCCCCGCGATGCGCTGAGTGGCGAAATGCGCATCACGGTCAAACGCGTGGAGGGCGGCGTCGTCTCACAGTATATCCTTGACAACTGGACCGGGGGGACCGAAGTCATCGCGTCTGCGCCGCTGGGAGAGTTCACATATGAGCCTCTGCGCGACGCAAAGACCGTCGTCGGTATCGCCGGCGGCAGCGGCATTACGCCGTTCCGCTCTCTGGCGAAAGCGATTCTCGAAGGCGACGAAGACTGTAACCTGACGCTTCTCTACGGCAGCCGCACGCCCGAGGACGCGGTATTCTCCGACGAGATCGCGGAATGGGCGAAGCAGTGCCCGAAAATCAAACTTGTAAACGTCTACAGCGAGAAAAAGAAAAGAGGCTGCGAGACGGGCTTCATCAACGCGAAGATCATTAAAAAATACGCGCCGGAAGACGAAGCGTATTCGATTTTCCTCTGCGGTCCGCAGGCGATGTACGAATTCGCGGATAAAGAGATCGAAACGCTCGGTCTGCGCCGCAAATTCGTACGCCACGAGCTGTTCGGCGAGTATTTCCACCCGGAGAAAAACGAGGATTACCCCGGCGATATCGAAAAGACCTACCGCCTGACCGTGCGCATCGGCGACAAAGAGCAGACGGTCGACTGCCCGGCGAATACGACGCTGCTGCGCGCCATGGAGGCGGCGGGGATCACGGCGCCCTCCGACTGCCGCAGCGGAAGATGCGGCTGGTGCCGCTCGCAGCTGACCGACGGCGAGGTTTACATCCCCGAGAGCACAGACGGCAGACGGATGGCGGATAAAATCTACGGCTACGTCCACCCCTGCTGCTCCTTCCCGCTCAGCGACGTGACGATCATCGTCCCCCCGACGCCGTACGGGGCGTGAGAGCGGGGATCGTGTTCGTGCTGTCGTGAAATCGTTTTGCGTTTTGCGTGCAGCTTTCAGGTCAAGCAACCAGCAACGAGCGACCGGAAGCCGGCTACCAGAAGCCAGAGGCCGGAAGCAGGAAGCCAAAAACGGAGAACAGCGGACGCGGCCCGTTCCCTGTTCTCCGTTCCCTGTTCTCCGTCATACGGACACACACCGACTGCGACATACTGAACACAAACATACCGACACACTGACAAATGAAAAAAAATAATTTACGGTCTTGACAACACAGGCAAAATAGAATATAATACATAAAGTCCGGTGGTCAAGACCCCGGCGCAATACGCGGATGTGGCGGAATTGGCAGACGCGCTAGATTCAGGTTCTAGTGAAAGCAATTTCATATGGGTTCAAGTCCCTTCATCCGCACCATTTCGAGTGTTCATAACGGATTTCGTTTATGAACACTCTTTTTTTATTTGAGTGCAGGCGGTACAGGTCTTTTCGGCTTGTACAGCCTGTGTTTGTTATGCGGGGAGCGATGCGGGCTGCTGTGCGGGAACCGCAACCGTAAGATACTCTACCGCCACGCCCTGACGGGTATCGGCGACGTAGGTTTCTTTTGCGCGTTCTTCCGGGAGCGTGAAGGTATCGATGAAACGGTAATGGATCACGATCCGCTGGGTGCGGTTCTTGCCGACGCCTTCGGTCTCGTGGACTTCGATCCTATCGATCAGTTCCCGCAGCAGGACCGGCGTCAGCGTCTGCATCTCCATAAATTTGCGGATCGCCCCGACGAAGTTTTCTCTGCCGATCTGCATGACTTCCTGTTTCTTCAGTTCTTCCTTTGCGGCGGTGATCTTCCCCATCAACTCCATGCGCTCAACTTCATACCGGTGCGCCTGTTCCATATACCAATCGTCGGAAACCTTACCGATGGCATTGTCCTCGTAAAGCTTTTCGTGCAGTTTACTGACCGTTTCGCAACGTTCCGACGCGCGGCGGATCTCACGCTGCAGGCGCTTTGACTCAAAGAGAACGTCCCGGTTGGACTTTTCCGTCAGCAGATCGATAAAGGCGTCCTCTTCGTCTTGCAGAAAGCTTGCCATTTTCCGCAGCTCCAACAGAACGACCTG
>JAFRPB010000241.1 GCA_017429345.1 Clostridia bacterium
CGTCTTGCTTGATCTTTGTTCCGTCATATTGCACATCTTCTCCTTGCCAACCGTCAGGTTGCCTGCGGAGAATCTGTACAATCTGACGAAAAAATCTACTGCGCAATCCGCACGCCCGAATTGTGCGGTGTTGCCTTAGAAATACGCGATCAGTTTATCACAAAAAGTGAAATAAATCAATACTGCCTGCGCGCATCGTTTACGCGCGCAGACCTCCGGTTTGGCGCGACAGGATTTTCCCGAACTCCCGCAGGGCTTTGAATTTCTCCGTCGGCAATTCGGTTCCGGCTCCGGTTCGATACCGTCCGCGCCGCCGTCTGCGACTCAGGCCGGATCACCGCTCATAAGTCTCTTCAAACGCGTGTTTTTCCGACTCCGGAATAATAAAGGAATCATACCATTGTTCCTGAAAACGCACGGCGGCGGTCATCTCTTCTTCGGTAAAACGCATCCCCTCCGGCGCGGCGATCAGCTTATCCTCATTGTCGTTTCTGCGGCGGACGACCCCGATCACGCGGCAGTCCGCCTCTCTGACGGGCTCGGTCACACCCAGCAGATACACGTCCAGCTCCTCGCCGTCGCCGCCGATCACGCCGGGGATATACCCGTAATTGATCGGATACGTGAGCGCATAGCTTTCCTTTTTGTGAACGTATCCGACCGGACGGTCGATCCCGATATGAACGCGTTCTCCGAGATACGACCATACCGTGGCTTTGCGCAGCGCGCCGCGGATGAAATCGTGTTTTCCGGCAAGGTAATGCTCCCGTCCCGCATCGACCGGACATTCGGCGGCAAGACGCAGCTTCAGCGCCTCGTATTCCTTCGCCGCGGCGGGAAACGCGTTCATATAATCCCTGAAATTGATGTAATCCCGCCATTCCGCGCTGTCTGTGAGAACGACGTGAACGAAATGCGTCTGCCCGTCGCCCGTGCCGTCATAATAGCTCCCGCGGGCGAACAGCATCTGCCCGGGCAGATCCTCCCCGTGCCGACGGTAATAAAAGCCCGCCGCCTGCAGCGCCGACTGTTTTTCGCATATCTTTTCAAAATCATCTGCAGCGACGGCGATATCGACGATCGGCTTCGCCGCGATCGTTCCGATCGCCGTACTGCCGACGTGCTGCGCGTCCGCGACCGCGTCGCCGAGGATCGTTTTCAGCGTTCCGATCGTCCGCTCCGCCTCTTCCTCCCACGCGGTTTCATGAGGAAACAGCGCCACCGTCCCGTGTTTCAGCCCCAGCGTCATTCTTTCTCCTCCTTTTGTTTAAAAAATCGGCTCCGAAAAGACGAAGCCGAAGTTTTTTCATGCAGTTCCTGCGGCCGCGCCGTCAGGACTCCTTGCCCATATTCAGCCCGCTCAGGTAGTCGGACTCGATAAAGTCCACGCCGAGCATCAGACAGTAGGCGACCGCCTTGCGGTCGTCCGCGGTCCAAAGAGCGACGCGCAGACCCTTGTTCTGCGCCTTTTTGAGAATCCACGGGAAGCTGTCGTAGACCAGCAGGTCAAGATCGAAGCCCCGGTCGATGGCTTCCTCCACCTCTTTGGTATAGCCGCCGCCGCAGTACATCAGCGGGATATCGGGATATTTCTCGCGCAGCGCCACGAGGTTCGGCATCTGCATCGACTGGATCGAGCACATATCCCAGGTATACAGCCGCTCCACGGTCCCGACGACCTCGTCCAGCGCCTCGTCCGGGTATTCGCCCTTGAGCTCGATGAACGCGAACAGGTGATACTCCGCCATGATCTCGATATACCGCTCGAAGGTGCAGGGATACAGCACCGTATCGGTGAAATCGTTTTTCAGCGGCTTGCTCGTCAGCTCGTCGTAGGTATACTCGTTGACGTTCATCACGGTGCCGTCTTCATAATAATAATCGCTGCCGTGCACCAGCATCAGAACGCCGTCCTTGCTGATATTGACGTCGGTCTCACAGCCGCCGAAGCCCGCCTTCGCCGCCTCGATGAACGCCTCCTCGGTGTTTTCGAGATACTGCGAGCAGAAGCCGCGGTGCGCGATGAAGATCGTCTTTTCCTCCTGCTTCGCAAACGCGCCGAAATTCGCGAACATCAGCGCGAAGATCGCGATAAAGTTTGTAAACATCGTCCAGGGATTCATATTTACCACCTCAACGTTTTTTTCTTTATTATACAACGGCAGTCGGGCGTTGTAAAGCCTTCTTTCCCGTTTTTGTTTTATTCCGGCTGATCTGACAGATCCGACGGATCCTTCGGGCGGGTCTTTCCCGCGATATCCGAGGCGACGTCGGAGATCTTCTCCTTGATCGTGCCGACGAGTCCGTCAACCGTATCGACGAGTCCGTCGAAGAGCCCAGCGGGGGTGAAGTCCCTGCCGCCGGAAACGCTGTTCGCGAACACGAAGCGATAACCGTCGCTCTTGCCGAGCGTTTCGGTGGGCGTCTCCTCGATGCGGTCGATGAGCTTTGCGAAGGTGCCGACCTGCTCGCACATCAGGTCGATATCGAATTTTTCGATTTCGCCGCTCTCGCTCTCGGTGCACAGATAATACGGCGCGGGCACAAGGCAGATGCCGGGAATGCCCATCGTGAAGAAGTTCTGCCCCTCGCCGAAGTGCAGAAGGTTATGCCCGTGCAGCGTCATCGTGCGCACGGTCTTCCTCGATTTGACCGTTTCGATATACAGTTCGTCCATAAACTTGTTGCCGGTATAAACCAGCTCCAGCTCCGGTCTGTCGGTATATTTGTATTCGCCGTCGACGACGCTCCACTCCTTGCAGCCGAGGTGTTCGAGCGTCAGGTTCGCGACGCATTTGAGATGGTTCACCGCGCCGTCCCACAGGTCGCGGTGGCGCACCATCCACTTGGACGCGGACTGAAACGCGCCGGTGCGGATATCCTTGAAGCGCGGCAGACGAAAGTGTCCGGTCGTAAACAGGAACACGTGCGTGCGCTCAAGCTCGCGGTCTTTCAGCTCGCGCAGCAGCTCCAGCAGCGCGACCGGGCCGTTCTCCTCGACGCAGTTCGGCCCATCGGTATGCGTGTTGACGATGACGCTCTCTTTTTTGTTTCTGCCGGGCAGTATACAGTAAAAGGATTCGGTATACGCCATATCCTCCTTATCGGCGGTCTGCAGAAAATGCACGCGTTTTCCCGCCTCGGCGGCTTCGATCAGCGTATTTCCGTCGTTCTCGTTCACCCACAGGATCGGGATGCCGCGGTAGCCGAGATTGAACGGCAGGTACTGCCCCTCGACGCAGTCGTCGGGCAGCCCCTTCCATTTCAGGATGATCGCCTTCGCGCCGGTCAGCCGGGAAAGCATCGTATGAAGGAATTTTACGAAGGTCGTGATCACGGGTCCCTCGTAGTTTTTCGGCATTGTCACGTCTTCGGGCCACGCGGAACGCTTGTCAAACGCCACCTCGCTGGGAATGAAATTGACGTTGCCGACCTCGACGAGAGCGATCTTGCCCGTTGCTTTCAGATAATCCACCGCGGGATTTTTGATATAGACAAGCTCGTCCGTCAGGCCCTCGTCGGGCGTTTCGCCCGAATAAGGATGAACGGATGAAACGTGAATGCCGTCAAGACTCCCGTCCTCGCCGACAATCGAAACGGAATACTCCTTCGCCTCCCATTTCTTGAAATAAAACGGATCGCGATAGACGGGGATCCCCATTTTCTCGATCTGCGCCTCCAGATGCCGGATAAACTGCGTGTGCGCGGTATTCCCGGTCAGACGGCTGCCGAGCGAGTTCATGAATGACATTTCTTTCTGAAGATTTTTCTTTGAAACTGACATCGTATCACACCCTTCCGGAACCTATTATAATTCCCGGCGTTTATTCCTGTCAAGTTTTTGCCTGAAAAAACAGAAAACTTTCATTCATATAAGCACTTGCATCCGGGCAGAATAATTGATATAATCACTTTATCCGTTTATGGCAACCGAGGCAAATCTCCACGCCCGGGAATAAACCTGTCAGGAGGCGAAGCCGGTGTTTTATAATAGAAAACGTCTGTTCATCAGACATCTGACGGCCGCGCTGCTTCTGATTTTCGCTGTACCGGCGCCGGTGAACGGCATCTTCGCGGCGGAAAAAACCGAAATCGCAGCCCCGGAGCGGCTGTTTCTTCTCGGCGACGCCGATATGAACGGCGCGGTCAACTCGGTCGACGCGCGTCTGGCTCTGCGCGCCTCCGCGCAAGTTCAGGAGCTTGATGAAGCGCAGGAACTGCGCGCGGATTACGACGAAAACGGCAAAACCACCTCCTCGGACGCGCGCTGCATCCTTCGCATCGGCGCAAAGCTGCTTCCGTTCGGTTCCTCCGATCAGCTGCCCTCGCCGCAGAAAGGAGATCCCGCGCGAAAGAACAAGCCCGTCGAGCTGCAACCGTTCTCAGAGGGAAACGACTTTCAGGTTCTTTTTACCACCGAGGAACTGCACGGCGGCAAGGATAACCCGTACGGCGATCCCGAAGGGTCTTATTTTCTGCTGCAAGGCGCGTGCACCGACGGAATTTACGGTTATTTTTCATTTATTATGAAATGCTACGGCGCGACGATCAACGCCCGCATCGTCTGCGCCGAGTATAAAAACGGCGCGTTCCGGCTGAAAAAACTCACCGTTTTCGGCGAAAAGCAAACGATTTCCGACGAAGACGGAAATCCCGTCGTCGTCAATTCCGTCGTTGACGTCCCGCATAATCTTTTTCACGCAAACGATATCGCGTACAACAGCGTCGACGATGTGATCGCGGTGCAGTATGACGGCGGCCACACGAAAATAGGTCTGATCTCCGCGGCAAAGCTGCGAACCGGCAATTCGGGCGACGTTCCGGACTTCCGCGAGCAGTCCCTTCCGCTGAAGATCGGCTCGATCGATTACTGCGAGGCATTAAAAAGCTATATTCTCGGCGTCGCCGGAAAAGCGCGGTACTTTGCGTTGGCGGACAGAAATTTCGAGCGGATCCGCTATTTCGGTTATCCGAACGCCGTCGAAGAAGAGGACTGCGGCCGACAGTCCGTATGCTCGGCAGGCAGATATATTTACGCTGTTCATTATATTCTCAGGCATACGGGAAATGAAAAAACGCCGCAGAATATCGATAAAAGCCGACCGGTAAAGCTTCGCGTCGAAAAATACGATCTGCTGACCGGAAAATATATCGAAACGATCGAATGCCGCAGCACGGAAACGAAATATATTGTTGAGGGCGAAAATATATTCAGGCTCAACGGCAGACTGCTTCTGTTCGTAAATTACGCAAGAACAAAAAAAGACAGACAATTCTGCTTTGTCGATCTTTCCCGGATCGACGAATAAACCGTCTTTTCCTTCAAAACAAACGCAGGCGCGGTTCGCGTCATGTGAACTCTCCTTCGACATCCCGACCGCGAGACGATCATCCCCGCAGGTTTGGAGAGATCCGACCCGATGCGTAAGTGTCTCACCGACGAAAAAAGACCGGAACGGAACCGTCTCGCTTCGGCGATTTCGGTCGGCTAAGGCTTGGACCTCTGAAGCAGATCAAGCCTGAGCCGCTGCAGAAAACGACCTTGACAAAGAATCGATTTTTATGGTAAAATAACTTATCCATATAATCTAAGGCAACACCGCACAATTCGGGCGTGCGGATTGCGCAGTAGATTTTTTCGTCAGATTGTACAGATTCTCCGCAGGCAACCTGACGGTTGGCAAGGAGAAGATGTGCAATATGACGGAACAAAGATCAAGCAAGACG
>JAFRPB010000242.1 GCA_017429345.1 Clostridia bacterium
CCATCCCACCGACCGTCAAAAACCATAAGGAGGTACCCCCATGTTCCTGTCCGCAATCCGAAAATTCATCGCATTTTTCCTTTCCCTGATCACCGCGCTGTTCGCGCTTCGCGCGGGCGCGTCCGTGCCCGTCTATTCCGTTCCCGAGGAGGAGATCGAATTGGTCAACGATATTTCGGGCGACAGCCCGCTTTCCGAAAGCGTCCTTCTTGCGAAGAAGCTCGCGAACGGCGTGCAGGCTGCGTATACCGATTCCAACCGCACCGCCTACCGTATGTCGAACCGTGAAATGACGCTGACGCATACGCTCGGCAAATATAAGAACGGCGCGACCCTGACCGATGCAGAGGGAGCCGTCTATATCGAAAACTCCTTCGACGCGTGGTGCCGCGACGTCGCCGGCGGCGTATATTATTCCTCCGACAGCGCTTCGCAGGGCAGGGTCAACACGATCCGCCTCGGCGAATACTACTACGAGACGCACGTGCGCGACTACGACCTCAAGGAGAACGCCTTTAAGGTCGACAAGGGGTATCATATCTACGGCGACAGGCTCTATCTTCAGTATACGCTTTTCGCGGATAAACCCTCGACGGATCTCGATTCCTTCGGCGCTTCTTTCCGCATCCCCGAAAAGAAGGTCGCCGCGGTCGGGATCAGGGACGCGCACGGCTATCACAATCATATGAATTTTACAGCCCAAAACGTCGAATACGCCGCGTTCGATATCAAAGACGTCGGCGTCGTCGGCTTTATCGTGCCCTCCGACGGCTCTGTGAAGGATCTCTCCGTGGAGCTCGCGCACGGGTACTATACCGTCACCCTGACCGCCGCCTATGAGAGCGGCGCGGGGATCAATCAATATGACGAGACCGGCGGTTACGACCTCAATTGCGTGACGACCGGCTGCCGCGTCTATACCGACAAGACCCACGCCTTCGACGGGATCGACCGCGAGGCGCAGATCGAGCGGCACCCGCTCTCGATCACCTCGGACAACGGCTCCGACGTCGTCTACGAGGCCCTGCGCGGCTGCTATTCTGTCTCTCTGCCCGGCACGAATTTTCAGGCTGCTTACGATCAGCCCGATCTGCGCTTCACCGCCGGTCTGACAGTAGAGGCGGACGACCTCGACCGCGAGATCTTCATCCGCGCGACCACCGAATCCGGCTGCCTTGAGGCGGGCGCGGTCCTCGATGAAAACGGCGTTCTCGCGCCCATCGACGTTGAGGTCTGCAAAAACTTTCAGGGCGACGGCGGCGAAGGGTATTACAGCGTGAAGGACCGCTCCTACGGCGACGCGTTCTTCCCGCTCGCGGTCAATGCCGGCGAGACCCTGCGCGCGACGGCGATCCATCTGTATCAGAACTGGGGCAGATCGCCGCTCAAGCAGCTCTCGTCCATCGAGTTCCACGTTTCGTATTATCACCTCTCCACCGGCACCACCGAGAGCAACTGCATCGCGCCGTATTACGTCTACGGCAAGGACGGCTGGACCCTGCCCGACTTCCGCGGCAGGAGCGGCATCATGTGGGGCGGGCAGCCGCAGTTCAACTCCATCGGCATCCTGCGCTTCCTCGTCGACCGCGAGGGAACGAAGCAGCCCTACGGCGAGTTCGTCGGCAACACGGTCCGCTCCGTCGGGCAGACGTATTTCGACGTTGAAATGACCTATCTTTCCGACGACGGAAAATACAAATACACGCTGCGTCACGCGGAGTTCCCGTCGACGGACGAGAACCGCACCTTCTACACCGTAAAGATCGAATTCCTCGAGGACAAGACCTTTGCCGATTTCCGCGAGAACGTCGACCTGTTCTATATCGACGGCAGGTTCGTGAAGTTCGATTATTTCGGCTGGCTCGACGGAAATAACGCGGACCGCACGACGAAGCTCACCGCGGCCGGCAAAACGCAGTATTATCCGCTCGGCGGCGACAATCCGTATTTTACGCTGTATCGCGTCACCGAGGATACGCAGAGCTGGCTCGACCAGTGCTTCGGCGCCAACGCGGCGCTTCTTCTGCGCGGCAGCGAGATCGTGATGAACGGCGAGACGCGTTCGGTCCCGTTCACGGTGCGTCAATTCTCCGGCGCGGAAAGCACCGCTGCCGCCCTGACGCTCGACGCGAAGGAGCTTGCGTTCAGAAAGGGCGACACGATCAGGCTTGACCTGATCCTCATGCCGTGGGGCACGGGGCTCGAAACGCAGTGCGGCAACGTGAAAGACGTGCGAAAGGATTCCTGTCTGAACAGGCTTTCCGTCACGGCGCAGGTCGGCGAGGCGGTCGAAGACCCGATCCTGCCGACGGTCAGGTGCGAAAACAACGTCGCCGAATTCACCGTCACGGGCGGAAAAAACAACACCGCTGTGCGCGTCGACGGCTTCACCCAATTCGGCAGGCTCTGCGTGGAGGAGCTGACCGACGGCGCATGGACGCCCGTCGGGCTCGCGTCCTCGCTCGGCTACGACGGCTACGGCGTGAAGTACAACGCCGACGGCACCTACAGCTATTCGTTCGTCTATGATTCCGACGGCTCCGCGCGCACCTTCCGCGCCACCGTCGCGTAAAAAAGGCGCAAAGAGAAAAAACGGCGCAACACGCTGTTTTATACTATCGGTACATGAGAAAAGCGCGAAGCTTTTCCATACAAAATCAAACGAACATCGCAGAAAAGAATCGAAAAAAATGAAGAAATTTACAGCAATCGTCCTTGCATCGCTCATGGTCTGCGCTTTGCTGCCGCTGATCGTATTCGCCGAAGACGGCGATGAAAGGATCCTCTGGAGCGACTATATCGAGTCGGTCGAAGTGCTTGACCTTGACCTGCTCGCGGCTGAAGGCCGCGCGGTTGAAAACGTGGAAAATACAGAGTATGTTTTTGACAAATGGTATATGCCGTCGCTTCTTCACATAACGATGAAAGACGGCAGCGTGACAGACTATGAGATCGACACGTCCGGAATGCGGACTGCCGAGGATGAGGTGATTTTCGTCCTCACCGTTGCCCCCGGCGTCGATCTGACGTTCGCCGAGTTTATTATCTGTTTCCCGGGGGAGGAATACTATTGCTACGGGATCTCGCAGAAATTCGGGGAAGGCGAAGACGCCGAATACGAGGAGGTTTTCTCGGTCTTTATCGATCCGGATCCGGACAGCGGGAACAGCATGGACATCTTTGACACCGTACTCCTTGTTCTGGATTTTGTCGACTTTGGCCCGGGCGACGCCGACCTCAGCACGTTTGAGGGTATCTTCGCATATCTGAAACACCTGATCGAAACGATCATAGAGCTCTTCACCATGTTCGCCTGATTAAGAAAAAACGCGACCGTGAGCTCGGGCGGATCTCACGGTCGCGTCTTTTTTTGTTGTATTCTCTTCGGACCTGCTGCGCGTAATTAAAGGATCTTCAAAGCGCCTGTCGGGCATGCTTGCGCGCATTTCTTGCAGTCCTTGCAGATCGAAGCGATATCCCTGTCGCCGAATTCGGGCTTGATGACCGTCGTAAAGCCTCTGCCGACGAGTCCTAAGATGCCCTGCTTCGCCTCGTTCTCGCAGACGCGCACGCACAGGTTGCACAAAATGCACTTGTTCTGATTGCGCTCGATGACCTTCAGCGCAGTCTCTGTAAAACGCGGATGGAACTCGCCCGCGAACTTCTTGCAGTCGGTGCAGTACATGTCGGCGTAGCGGATCAGGCGGCAGTCGCCGTAATCGTGGCAGCCGCACTTGAGGCAGCGCGCCGCTTCCGCTTTCGCGGTCTCCTCATCGAAGCCGAGGTTGACCTCTTTGAAATCGTTCCTGCGCTCTTCTGCCGCTCTCTGCGGCATGACAGCGCGGGACTTTTTCTCATACTGCGAAAAATCGATGTTTTCGACCTCGCGGCGCGAGAGAACGGGCTCTCTGTATTCAAATTCCACGCCGTTCAGATACGCGTCGATGCACTTCGCTGCGGCGTTCGCCTCGGCGATCGCCTGCACGGCGATGCCTGCGCCCTTATTGGTCGTGTCGCCCGCAGCGAACACGCCCTCGATCTCCGTATTGAAGAAATGCTCGTCGGCGGCGAGGGTGCCGCGGTCCGTCTGCGGCAGCGTCTCGAAGCCCGCAGGGTCGTTCTTCTGTCCGGCGGCGATGATGATCGAATCAAGTTCGAGATACACGAACTCGCCCTCGACCGGCACGGGCTTGCGGCGGCCGCGCGCGTCGGGCTCGCCGAGCTCCATGACCTGAAGCTTGACGCCGCATACCTTGCCGTCCTTGCCGAGGATCTCGGCGGGGTTGTTCAGAAAGCGGAACACGACGCCCTCTTCCTCGGCTTCTTTGATCTCGATATCCTCAGCGGGCATTTCCGCGCGGGTGCGGCGGTAGATGATGCTGACCTCTTCCGCGCCGAGGCGTACCGCCGTACGGCAGGCGTCCATGGCGGTGTTGCCGCCGCCGACGATGGCGGTTTTTTTGCCGATGGCGGGCTTGCCGCCCAGCGCAGCTTCTCTCAAAAAGTCGATGCCGCCGAATACGCCCTCGAGTTCTTCGCCCGGGCAGCGGATCGACGTGCTCTTCCATGCGCCGTTGGCGACCAGAAGCGCGTCGTGCTTCGCGCGGATCCCGTCGACGGTGATATCCCTGCCGATCTCGCAGTTCTGAATCATCTCAACGCCCATCGACGCGATGACCTCGATCTCTTTGTCGAGGACCGCCTTCGGCAGACGGTATTCTGGGATGCCGTAGCGCAGCATGCCGCCCGCCTTGGGCATTTTATCGTAGACGGTGATTTTGTGCCCGCGCTTCGCGAGCTGATACGCCGCTGTAAGACCCGCGGGTCCCGCGCCGATAATGCCGACGCTCTTGCCGCTGTCGGGCTCCTTCGCGGGTACGGGCAGCGTCTTTGCATATACCTGATCCGCGGCGAACGCCTTGAGGAAGCAGATGGAGATCGGCTCCTCCACGTGCTGACGGCGGCAGGCATCCTCGCAGGGATGCGGGCAGACTCTGCCGATGCTCGCGGGCAGCGGGATCTTCTCGCGGATCGTCTCAAGGGCGGTCTCGTAGTCGCCCGCGGCGATCTCGGCAAGGTATTTCTGACAGTTCGTGTGGGCGGGGCAGTTGAGCACGCAGGGCGCGACGCAGTCGCCGTCGTGGTCGCCCATCATCAGCTCGAGCGCGAGCTTCCTCGCCTTGAGGGCGCGTTCGCTCTCGGTATTGATCTCCATGCCCTCGCTGACCGTCGCCGAGCAGGCTCTGAGCAGCTTCGGCGAGACGTTCGTTTCGACCACGCACATACCGCACGCGCCGTAAGGGGCGAGGGATTTGAGATAGCAGAGATTCGGGATCTCCACGCCTGCGCGCTCAGCGGCGTTCAGGATCGTGTCGCCCGCCTGCGCCTGTACGGGAATGCCGTTGATCTTGATGTTGATAATATCAGCCATGTTCGTTTCTCCTCCCTCGTATTATTCGCAGACGACCGCGCCGAAACGGCAAACGTCGAAGCAGGCGCCGCATCTGATGCATTTCTCGGGGTCGATCTCGTGCGGCTGCTTTACGCTGCCGCTGATCGCGCCGACCGGGCACTTGCGCGCGCAGAGCGTGCAGCCGCGGCAGGCTTCCTTATCGATGCGGTAACGCCTGAGTCCCGCGCATTCCTTCGCGGGGCAGCGCTTTTCGTTAATGTGCGCCTCGTATTCGTCGCGGAAATACTTGAGCGTCGTCAGTACGGGGTTCGGAGCGGTCTGCCCGAGTCCGCAGAGCGCGCCGTCCTTGATGCCGGTGCAGAGCGTTTCGAGTTTATCGATATCCTCCGGCACGCCCCTGCCGCTCGTGATGCGGTCGAGAATTTCGTGCATGCGCTTCGTGCCGATACGGCAGGGCACGCACTTGCCGCAGGATTCCTTCGTTGTGAAATCGAGGAAGAACTTCGCCATGTTCACCATGCAGGTGTTTTCGTCCATGACGACCATACCGCCGGAACCCATGATCGCGCCGGTCGCCGAGAGCGCCTTATAGTCGATCACGGTGTCGAGCAGGCTCTCGGGGATGCACCCGCCCGAGGGACCGCCCATTTGCACGGCTTTGAATTTCTTGCCGTCGCGGATGCCGCCGCCGATGCCGAAGATGACCTCCCGCAGCGTAAGACCCATCGGGATCTCCACAAGCCCGCCGCGGCGGATCTTGCCCGTCAGCGCGAACACCTTCGTGCCTTTGCTGGTCTCGGTACCCATCGCCGCGAACGCCTCGCCGCCGTTGTTGATGATCCACGCGACGTTGGCAAAGGTCTCGACGTTGTTGATATTTGACGGTTTGTTGATATATCCCTTCTGCGCGGGGAAGGGGGGCTTGAGCCTCGGCATGCCGCGGCTGCCCTCGAGGGATTCGATCAGCGCGGTCTCCTCGCCGCAGACGAACGCGCCCGCGCCCGCCTTGATGCGCAGCTCAAGCGAAAAGTCGGAGCCTAAGATGTTCTTGCCGAGAATATTGTGCGCCTCTGCGTCTTTGATCGCCTTTTTCAGGCGCAGGATCGCGAGCGGGTATTCCGCGCGCACGTAGACGAACGCTTTGCTCGCGCCGATGGCGTAGGCGGCGATCAGCATTCCCTCGATCAGGGAATGCGGGTCGCTCTCGATCACGGCTCTGTCCATGAACGCGCCGGGGTCGCCCTCGTCGGCGTTGCAGATCAGGTATTTCTCGTCGCCGGGGGACTTTCTCGCCGCGTCCCATTTGAACCACGTCGGGAAGCCCGCGCCGCCGCGTCCGGCAAGACCGGAGGTCTTGATCTCCTCAATGACCTGCTCGGGCGTATACTCTTTGAGTACCTTCGCGATCGCCTTGTAGCCGTCGCCCGCGGTATAGGAACCGATGTCCTCGGGATCTATAAGACCGCAGTGCCGAAGGGCAATGCGCGTCTGCTTCGACAGAAATTCCGCGTCCTCGTCCTTGATCGCAAGGTCGCCGAGCGATGCAAGGTCGCCTTCTTTCACTGCCTGCGCGATGCGCGGCGCGTCCTCGGGCGTTACGCGCACGAGGCGCTTGAGCAGAAGTCCTTTTTCGTTGTAGATATCGGCGATCGGCTCAAGAAAACACATGCCGATGCAGCCGGTGATGCCGAGCTCGAAGCCGTCCTGTACGGCGGCGAGCGCTTTATATACTTTTTCGGCGCCCGCGGCGATGCCGCAGCTGCCTTCGCCTATGACTATTTTCATAATTCTCAGCCCTCCTTATAGCCGCGCAGGATCTCTTTCGCCTTGTCGGGCGTCAGAGAGCCGTAGGTCTCGTCGTTGATCATCATCACGGGGGAGAGCGAGCAGCAGCCGAGGCACGCGACGGTCTTGAGCGTGAACAGGCCGTCTTCGGTCGTCTCGCCGTCGTTGATGTTCAGCTCCTCGCAGACCGCTTTTTCGATGCCGTCCGCGCCGTTAACGTGGCAGGCGGTGCCCTTGCATAGCATGATGAGGTTTTTGCCGACCGGCTGCAGGCGGAACTGGGTATAGAAGGTCGCCACGCCGAGGATCTTCGCGGTCGGAATGCCCTTGACGCGCGATACCTCGTCGATCACGTCCGCCGGAAGATAGCCGTAATGCTCCTGCGCGCGCTGCAGGATCTCGATCAGCGCATGATCGTCGCCCTCGTAATCCCGCAGGATATCGCGCAGCGGGCCGAGGTCGCATTTAGTTTCTCTCATATGAATTCGACTCCCTTAAATGGATTTGTTCTATTTTATCACTTTATTGCACGATTGTCTATAGTATATTCTGTCCGAATTCTATTTTTATATATTTTTATTGACTGAAACGGTTTATTATTGTATAATCAAAACAGATTAGAAATAATCTGAATTTTTTGTATAAAATCGACAAACAAAGGAGCGAATGCTTTATGAAGAAAACACTGGCGGTCGTCCTGTCGCTGATTCTGGTGGCCGGACTTGTCATGCCCGCGCTCGCCGCGCCGTGGTCCTATGATATCACGACGCCCGCGCTGCCGAAGGCGGGCGAGGCGCTGCCCGCGTTCAGTACGCCCGGCATCGGCTGGTGGTACGTCCCGGAGGGCGCAATGCAGTATTGGAAGGACAATAAAGAATTTGACGGTATACCGCAGGAGGGCGACACGATCGAACTGCGCGTGGATGTTTCCGTTTCGGACCCGGGCAGAGTGAACGACCTGAAGAATTCCGCCTATACATGGAACGGTATCGCCGCAACAGATGTTCTTCAGACAGGAAACCAAACGGTTCGATTCACCTTCCTTTACACGCTCCCGATCTCCACACTGACGGTCGAGGGGCTTTACGGACCGGAGCGCGGCGACCCGTCGCTGGATCACACCGCGACCGTCACGGTCGGGGGCAAGTCGTATCCTTCGGTCGCCGTTTATTATGAGTATCTGTATTTCCCGGGCGGCGGATGGGAACCGCATTATGTCTATCTTACGAAGACGGAAGAATTGGATACGCTCAGCAATCTCAGAGTCACGGTCGTCACGGAGCTGCCGGCGGACGTTTCCGCGCAGCTGGAAAGTCCGAAAGGCATCTGGAACGACCTTAAGACCACTAACGTCATAAAAAGCGGAACTCAGTATAAGATCATTTTCGGCAGTTATTCGATCCCCACGAGTTCAAAGGGAAAAATCAGCAGCGCGGCGGCATGGGTCAACGCGCCGGCGGCGGGCGCCGAACCCGGCAAAGCGACGATCCACGATCCGAACAGCTCAACGTTGGAGTTTAAGCCGTATAACATAAAAGAGGTCTCGTGGTCGCCGGAAGACGCTGCATTCGAGGTCGGCAAAGAGTATACGGTCACCGTAACGCTGCAGACGAAAACGATGTTCGGGAAACAGTATGTCTTCAGCAATACGGCTGCAGCGTTCGTCAACGACGCGGTGGCAGACTCAAGATCGTTTGACGACGCCGGCAGGGTCATGAAAATGACGTATCAGTTCCCGGCGGTCGAGCCGATCACGCTAACGGAGATCCTGGTCGAGGATCTTGACGCGCCGGACGGCTATAATCCGCTTGACACGTCGGCGACCACGCCCACCGAGGGCGTGAGCATCGAGCAGGTGGAATATCTTGTTCATAAGATCGGCAGCGGCTACGTTGCGACGGACACGGTCAATCCGGGGCAGCAGGTCAAGGTCTGCGTGACTTTTGTGCCCGACAAATACCATACGATCGACCCGGAGACGACAAACGCGAAATGGAACGGGATCGATGCGCATGAGAACGAATACGGTCCGAACTTAAGGTTTATTAAAATCTTAAACCGTTTCAACTGCGTGTTCAATTACGAAGTCCCGGTGCACGAGCACACGTGGAGCGAGGAATGGACCTATACTTCGTCTTATCATTATCACGAGTGCAAGGCGGAGGGCTGCCCGATCGGTGACGATTCGGCGAAGGACGGCTTCGGTTTCCATGAATTCGGCGAATGGACCGTCGATCTGCCCGCCACAAGCGAGTCGGAAGGCGTTCAGTCGCGCGCCTGTATCGTTTGCGGCTATAAAGAAACCGCGACCATCCCGAAGCACGTGCACGTCTGGTCCGAGGACTGGACCGTCGACGCGGAGGATCTTTACCACTGGCACGAGTGCATCGCCGAGGGCTGCGATATCACGGAAGACGCGCAGAAGGGCGGCTACGGCGCGCATACCTTTGAGACCTGGACCGTGACGGTGGAACCGACCGAAACGGACGTGGGCAGCGAGGAATCCGTTTGCACCGTCTGCGGAGAAAAAGCGACGCGCGAGATCCCGAAGAAGGATCACGTTCACGCGCCCGTGCTCGTTCCGGAAGCATCTGCGGACTGTGTAACGCCCGGCAATATCGAATATTACGAGTGCGCCTGCGGAAGACTCTTCAAGGACGCCGCTGCGACGGAAGAAGTGCTTCTTCCCGACGTCACGGTCGAAGCGCTCGGTCATGATTTCAGCGGTCCCGTCGTCACGGTCACCGACGATACTCATACCGTTTCGTGCGCAAGGTGCGGGGCGGAATCGTCCGCCGAGGCGCATACCTACGGCGAATATGAGGTCCTGACTCCCGCGACCGAGGACGCCGTCGGCACGGAGCATGCGTTCTGCACGGTCTGCGGCCGCGAGGATATCCGCGAGCTGCCCAAGCTCACCCATTCACTTAAAATAGTCGAGGCGAAAGAGGCGACCTGCGAGCTCGCAGGCAATATCGAGTATTACGAATGCGAAAACGACGGCTGCGGCAGACTGTTCGCCGACGCCGAAGCGGCAGTCGAGCTTCAGCCCTCGGACGTGATCCTCGATGCGCTCGGGCACGATTATACGGACAATTACGAAGAGACCGAAGGCGGCCACGTGCAGGTCTGCGCCCGCTGCGGCGAAAAGAGCGACGTCGCCCCGCATATCGAGAGCGACTGGATCTTTGATAAGCCCGCCACCGAGGAAGAGGAAGGGCAGAAACACAAAGAGTGCGAGTACTGCGGCGCGGTGACGGCGACGGAAGTCGTCCCGAAACTCACCTCGGAGCACGTGCACGGCTATCTCTGGACATACGATGAGGAGAACCACTGGCAATACTGTGTCGACTGCGGACAGCCCCATGAAACAAACCCGCCCGAGCCGCATGAATTCGGCGAGTGGACGACGGTGAAGGAACCGACCGAGACGGAAAAAGGCGAGCTGCAGCGAAACTGCAGTGTCTGCGGATATGTCGTCACGGTCGAGACGCCCGAACTCGGGCATACCCATACGCTCGAAAAGCACGACGGAAAAGCGCCGACCTGCACCGAAGCGGGCCTTGAAGAATACTATATCTGCGCGGACTGCGGTCTTGTGTTCTCCGACGCGGAGGGGACGAAGATCATTCTTCCCGCCGACGCGATCATTCCCGCGCTCGGGCACGAATTTACGAAATATGAAGCGGAAGGAGCGAACGGACATTACTCGGTCTGCGAGCGCTGCGGTGATAAGGGCGTTCTGCTCGCCCATCTCGACGAAAACGACGATAAGCTCTGCGACGATTGCGGATATGATATGAGTGTCCCCGACGCGCCGGTCGATCCCGAGGTAACGACGACTTCTGTCACACCCGTCGATCCCGAGGTAACAACGACCTCTGTTACGTCGGTCGATCCCGAAGTAACAACGACCTCCGTCACGCCGGTCGATCCCGAAGTAACGACGACTTCCGTCACGCCGGTCGATCCCGAGGTAACGACGACTTCCGTCACGCCGGTCGATCCCGAGGTAACAACGACCTCTGTTACACCGGTCGATCCCGAGGTAACAACGACCTCCGTTACGCCGGTCGATCCCGAGGTAACAACGACCTCCGTTACGCCGGTCGATCCCGAAGTAACGACGACTTCCGTCACACCGCCTGATCCTACGAAACCGACGACAGATACTGCGGAACCGACGACAAATGAGCCCGGTACAACGGCGCCGGAACCGGTTCGAAAGGAATATCATCTCGGCGACGTGAACAAAGACGGCGCCGTCAACGCGAAGGACGCACGTCTTGCGCTCAGAGCGGCAGCCAAGGTGGAAACGCTCAGCGAGCTTCAGGCAAAGCTTGCCGACGTGAACGAAGATAGCAAGGTCAAAGCCGGCGACGCGCGCACGATTCTGCGGATCGCCGCCCGCCTTGAACCGAAACCCGAGAAGATCGTTATTGCGACGGAGTGAGTTTTACAAAAAGAATTGCCGCGGCTCAGCGCCGCGGCAGTTCTTTTTGTTGGGAAATCGTGAAATCGTTTTAGAACTTGAGACTGAAGAACCGTTTTTCAGTCTGTTTCTCTGACTTCGGCTTCCGGTCTTTGGTCTTTCGTCTTCAGTCTTTGATCTATTATCTCGAATCTCGATTCTCGTATCTCGTGTCTCACATCTCACATTTCACATCTCACTTTTCACTTCGCACCAACGCCCTCGTCACCTCAACGATATCCCGGTGCCGGATCGCGCGCGGCTCGAAGTGAATGATCGAATAGATCACGTGCATGACAGCGCCCGCGCCGAAGGTGCACACGAGCGTGCCGATCCCGACGGGACCGCCCAGCGCCCACCCTGCGGCGAGTACGACCGCCCACAGGCCGATCTCCACAAAGCCGATCGGGATCCTTTTGAAGCGTTTGCCTACGCCGATCAGCAGAGAATCCCGCGGACCGCAGCCTTGCGCGCCGCGCATATAAAGAAACTGGCCGATCGCCATGATCGCGAGTCCCGCGAGGATGATCAGCACGCCGCTCCATATTTTTTCGTTTTTCGGCAGGGGATCGATTTGGTTGAACAGTTCGACGAAATTGCCCGTGAGCAGCGCGTCGATCACCGTGCCCCAGCCGATCTTCTCTTTGAGTAAAAGATCGATGAGCAGAATAACGACGCCCATCACGGTCATGGAAAGCCCGTAGTTCAGCGGCGTGTGCATCGAGATTCCCATGCCCAGGCAATCCCACGGCGCAAGACCGATATTCGCGAGGATCGTCAGATGCACGCCGAAGGCGAACACGAACAGGCCGACGACGATCCGGAGCCATTGAGTGAAAATGAGTTTACGAGACATAATTCAAGAGATAAGATATGAGAGATGAGAGATGAGTGCCGTAATATATACGCACAGCGTTTATATTTTCGATCTTATCTCTTATCTCTCATCTCTGAAACGCATTCTTTCCGAGACGCACAGACTTGAAGCTTTGGTTCTGAGTCTCGAGTCTCGAGTCTTTTTGTCTGTAAAACCAATCAGCGAGGACTCTGCCCTCGCTGATTGGTTTTACATCTTGGGCAGCATCGCGCGGTATTTCGCGAGCTCTTCGTCGGTGGGGATATAATCGCTCATTTCGCCCTCGTGGAACTTCTCGTAGGCGACCATATCGAAATAGCCGGTGCCGGTCAGACCGAAGAGGATGTTTTTCTCTTCGCCGGTCTCCTTGCATTTGAGCGCCTCGTCGATCGCGGCGCGGATCGCGTGCGAGCTCTCCGGCGCGGGCAGGGTACCTTCGACGCGGGCGAACAGCTCCGCCGCCTCGAAGACCTTCGTCTGCTCGACGGAGACCGCTTCCATCAGGCCGTCGTCGTAAAGCTGCGAGAGGATCGGGCTCATGCCGTGATAGCGAAGACCGCCTGCGTGGTTCGCCGAGGGAATGAAGTCGGAGCCGAGCGTGTACATTTTCGCGAGCGGGCAGACCATGCCGGTGTCGCAGAAATCGTATGCGTAAACGCCTCTGGTGAAACTCGGGCAGGAGGCGGGCTCTACGGCGACGATGCGGTAATCCGCCTCGCCGCGCAGCTTCTCGCCCATGAAGGGGGCGATCAGACCGCCGAGGTTCGATCCGCCGCCGGCGCAGCCGATGATGACGTCGGGCTTCACACCGAGCTTGTCGAGGGCGGCTTTCGCCTCAAGACCGATCACGGACTGATGCAGCAGCACCTGATTGAGCACGCTGCCCAGAACGTAGCGATAACCTTCGCTCTTGACAGCGACTTCGACCGCCTCGCTGATCGCGCAGCCCAGGCTCCCGGTGGTGCCGGGATGCGCTTCGAGGATCTTCTTGCCGATGTCGGTGGTCATCGAGGGGGAGGGAGTGACGGACGCGCCGTAAACGCGCATGACCTCGCGGCGGAAGGGCTTCTGCTCATAGGATACCTTAACCATGAAGACCTTGCAGTCCAGGTCGAAATACGAGCACGCCATCGAAAGCGCCGTGCCCCACTGACCTGCGCCGGTCTCGGTGGTCACGCCCTTGAGGCCCTGCTTCTTCGCGTAGTACGCCTGCGCGATCGCGGAGTTGAGCTTGTGGCTGCCGCTGGTGTTGTTGCCCTCGAATTTATAGTAGATATGCGCGGGCGTGCCGAGCTTTTTCTCAAGATAATAGGCTCTGACCAGCGGGGAGGGACGGTACATCTTGTATAAATCGACGATCTCCTGCGGGATCGGGATGTAGCGGTTCTCGTTGTCGAGCTCCTGCGCGACGAGATCCGCGCAGAAAACGCCGCCGAGTTCCTCCGCGGTCATGGGCTGATGGGTGCCGGGGTTGAGCAGCGGCGCGGGCTTGTTTTTCATATCCGCGCGCACGTTGTACCAATTCTTCGGCAGTTCGGATTCTTCAAGGTAAGTTTTGTAAGGGATGCTCTGTGCTGACATGGCGGTTGACTCCTTTCTTTCCCGGAGAGTGTTCTCCGGCGCTGACGGCGGGGGACAGGTGAAAAAATTTATCCCTCGCGCTGGCGGGACAGTAAAAAATATTTGCCCCTGCTTGAGTGAGCGGGACAAATGAATACTTCGTCCCGGCTGCGTGTGCGGGGCGGTCTCTGCCGTCCCCTGCTTGAGTGAGCGGGACAAATAAAAATACCTGTCCCAAGCGAATGAATGCTGGGACAGGAAATATCTTTCCTGTGGTGCCACCCGGCTTGACGCTCATCGCGCCCTCTCTGCGCATACGGCTTTCGCGATATGCTGACCTTTGGTTACGGAGGGCCTTACTCCGTCTCGCATACTTGGGATCACTCCCGTTCCGCTCGCCCTCGGAAGTCCATTCGTTTCCGCTTCCCCTGCCGTCTCGCACCGACCGCCGGCTCTCTGAAAGGCTGTTCGGAAATTACTCACACTTCTTCATCGGTTTGTCGTCATTATAAACCCGTTGTTTGCGAATGTCAAGAGGCAATTTCGCATTTTTTGTGTGTTTTTTGTCAAACGGTGAGATTGTGAAATCGGATAACGCGATGCGTAGGGCACACGGATCGTAGCGTTCCGCCTCGGATTACCCGCGACGTAGGGCACACGGATCGTAGGGAACGACGACTCGGCGTTCCGCCCCGGATTACCCGCGACGTAAGGCGCATGGATCGTAGGGAACGACGACTCGGCGTTCCGCCCCGGATCACCCGCGACGTAGGGCGCACGGATCGTAGAGAACGACGACACGGCGTTCCGCCTCGGATTACCCGCGACGTAGGGCGCACAGATCGTAGGGAACGACGACTCGGCGTTCCGCATCTTATGTTTGAATGTTTTCTTTATTGTGAATCCACGATAAAGGGTTGTTGTCAATATAATCCCAATGTCTGTCATAATCAGTCTGATTTCTGATAATATGGTCATAATAAGATTTTTGAAAAACGTTTTCCCCGACTTCTTTGTTTATCATTTTTTTCAAGCATGCTACGACGCGCGGTACGATATCCGTCGGCGTAGGATCGCAGTGAATATTGTCGTCGATTGCACTGTCAATAAAGATCATCAAATGAATATGGTCTGGCATAATGATATAATTTTCGAGCTGAACGCCCTTTATCGCTGAAACGGTTAAAATATATTTTTCAACGATCTTACCTGTCGGCGTCAGATCGACGATTGGTGCATCAAAGTTTTCAGGCGGAATGATATGGCTGAAGATCTTTTGTCTGTTCTTTGAGCAGATCGTCAGAAAGTATACTTCTCTGGCGCTGTAACAAAAATCATGTTTCCGGGGCAATTTACGATTCGGTAAAGCCACGTTGTTCTCTCCCTAATAATATGATGTGATCTTATAAAAATGATAATTGACCGAAACGCACGGAGTTCGATAACGTTTTTTTAGGGAACGACGGCGGGGTATATTATTTGCGGTGAAATATTCGGGGAGAGGGGTTGAATCAATGCCGCTCGGAAATATTGCATTCCTCACCCGTCCGCAGGGGACGGGGCTCGGAACGCAAGCGGAACGCCGGGGTCGTCGTTCCCTACGAAGGGGGGTTTTTTTTACGGAGAACCGTTCGGGGAGAGGGGTTGAATCAATACCGCGGCAGAAAGTATATTTTACGATGTGTGACAAAATAAATCGGATCGTAAATTCAACACATCGGAAAATCGGAGATCGGAGATCGGAATTCGAGTCATATATTAAAAACACTGCGTTCCGGTCCGCTCAGTTTCCCGTTTCCTCATGAAAGCGCGTATTTTCTGATCGCCAATCCGAAGGGATAAAGCACATCCAGCTGATAGATCCGCACGCCGTCGTCGGCGTCGACGACCGTCATGCCCTCGGACTCGGTGACAATGCGGCCCGCGTCGCGTTCCATCACGAGCTTCACCTCGCCCGCCCCCGGGTCGATGGAATAAATATGCTTCTTCTTCGCCGAATCGTGGCAGGAGATATAGATGAGCCCGCCGTGCATCTCCGCGCCCTGCGTGTGCTGCACGACCCGCGAGATCGGGATATGTTTGATAAACGTCAGATCGTCGATACGGAATACGTTGATGTGGTCGCAGTCGTGGAAATACCCTGTGTATAACAGGCGGTTTTCCTTATCCGCGGCGCACCACGGCAGATTCCCGTTCGGCTGGATATTGCCCGCGAGCGTTTTGAACTGCCCGGTGAACTCGAAATCGTCGGCGGAAAATACCCCGATGCAGGGATTTCTGCGCTTCGCGTCCTCGATCGCGACGTAGATCTTATCCTCAAAATACGTGCACCCGCCGTAATGGTCGCAGCCAAGCGCGGCGAGCGCCGGAGGCATATATTTCCCCCGCCGCAGTACGACCTCACCGGTCGCAAGATCGATCTTTGAAAAACCGTTGTATTTGAACGCCTTTACGGTGCCCGCGCAGTATAGGTATCTCCCGTCGTTCGTGATCCCCTGCGCCGCGGCGAGCATATCCTCGCCGAAATAATATCGCGTGTCGAGAAGATGCCCCGCGCCGTCCGCGACGCGCCCGCCGTTGTCGATTTTTTTGAGAAAAGACGTACCTGTCATCATATTCTCACCTCACAGACAGTTTACCATATCGGAAAAAAATATGCAAGTCATATCGCGGGAACGTTTGTGTCAAGTACGAGTTGGCAAATTTCCATATGATATATGAATATACGGATTTAGCAATGGTTTTAAATATCGCTCAACAGCTTGAGCGAAGAAATTTGTTTCAGCCAAGGGATGTTTGGAAGTGTTGCGGAGTGCTC
>JAFRPB010000243.1 GCA_017429345.1 Clostridia bacterium
ATTTATCGGGATGTAAGGCAGTAGGCAATAGGCATTAGGCATTAGGTAACAACCGAGGCGCACTGCGTAAAATTGACAAGTCTATTGCCTAATGCCCAATGCCTAATGCCTGTAAATTCTGATTTAACGGCTTCGCCGTTAAATCAGAATTTGAATGGATAATGGACAATGGATCAATCTTCTTTTCACACTTTCTATAATCAAGTCGCGAAGCGACTTCCGACATTCCTCATTCCTCACTCCTCATTCCTCATTAAAAAAATAGATCTTCACTCTACGCACTCCTCGCTTTCGCCGCAAGCGTTGACTTTTCCCCCGCGTTATATTATAATAACCCTGTCAGATAAATAACAGTCGGTTCGTTATTTTTCCGAATGTTGATTATCCGGGCCGGTATGACGTCGGTTTCATATCGGTCCGGCGGAAAAAACGGGCCGGGCGGACGGCGGCGGGCGGAACGCTCCGGCGGCAGCGTCCGGATGAAAAAAACAGATCGGGGTAGGAAACGATGAATAAACAGAACGGGAAAACGGACCGCCGGGTCCTGTACACAAAGATGTTTTTAAAGGAAAGCCTGCTGGAGCTGATGAAGGAGAAGCCCGTGGACAAGATCACGCCCACGGAGCTGTGCAGAAAGGCGGAGATCAACCGCAACACGTTTTACAAGCATTACTATACCGCGCGGGACGTGCTGGAGGAGATCGAGGATGAGTTTTCGGCGCAGATCGTCGATTCGCTGAGCGGTTTCTTTCTGTCGGGCGTTCTGGATATCAGGCAGATGCTGAATGAGATCTGCCGTATCGTCTACGAAAACAAAGATTTCTGCAGGATCCTGCTTTCGGATAACGGCGACGCCGCGTTTTTTGAAAAAATGGTCATGCTGGCCAAAGACGTTATCATCAAAAACTGGCAGAAAGACGGCGTTTCGCTGCCGGACGATCAGATGGATATGTTTTTCGCCTTCACCGTCAACGGCAGCATCGCGCTGATCGGCAGATGGGCGGCAAACGATATGAAAAATCCCCCCGCAGAGGTCGCGCAGCTCATCGAGCGCGCGGCATACGGGGGCATCAACGGTTTGATCGATTTAAAGTGAGAGCTTTTCCAGCGCCATGAAATCCACTTTTTCGAGCGGCGTGTGGGGCAGCTCTTCCATAAATATGATCTCACGCGGCACGGAGAACTTGGAGAGGTTCTTTTCGCAGGTCTCGACGATGATCCGCCGGAATTCCTCCTCGTCGCCCTTTGTTTTCAGGGAAGCATACAGACGCACCAGCGGCTTGTCGTTCTTTCTGCCCTGCACCGCGCAGGATTCGCGGATAAACGGCAGCGTATCCATCAGGTTCTCGATATCCACGGGATAGACGTTGTAGCCGGAGATGATGATGAGCCGCTTCTTCCTGCCGGAGAAATAGAAAAATCCGTCGTCGTCCACATACCCCAGATCGCCGGATCGCACCCACGCGACGCCCTCGGCGTCATAGTACAGGCCCGCGTCCTTTGGGCCGTCCTTCGTGAGGTACCCTTCCATCAGCGTGGGACCGGCAATGACGATCTCGCCCACTTCGCCGTTGGGCACGGGCTTGCAGTCGTCGTCCCAGATCTCCATGCGGACCCCTTCCAGCGGTTTGCCGATGGAGCCGTCCTTATATACCCAGTTGGTGTTGACGCAGCAGACCGAGCCCACCTCCGTCAGGCCGTAGCCCTGGCGCAGACGCGCGTCGGTGCCGTTGTTCGCCAGCATGGTATTGAAATCCTCCAGGAATTTCGGCGAGAGGTCGTCGCCGCCGACGAACATCATGCGGGTATTGGCAAGGTGCGGCCCGTCGAAGCCCGGCGTATGGTAGAGCTTTTTGAACATGTTCGGGATGCCGCCGATGCCGGAAATGCGGTTCTTCTGATAGAGCTTTACGACGAGCTTTTCGTCGAACCGCATCAGCGGGATCAGCCGCGCGGCGTTGCACATCGTCATATGCATCGTAACGACCAGACCCAGCGCGTGGAAAAACGGCAGGATGATGATCTCGCCCTCCTCGCCCGGATCCTCGATATGGTCGATATAGCCCATTTTATGGACGTTCTCGTTGATCGCCTTATTCGTCAGCTTGATGGTCTTGCTCTTGCCCGTCGTGCCGCCGCCGTTCAGGTAGACCGCCACGTCGCCGCTGTTGCGCTGAACGCCGGGCACCTTGTACCCGCGGTAACGCCGCAGCACTTTTTTATAATCGGCGGCGTTCTTAAAGCGCACCGGCAGCTTCAGAAGGGCTTCCGCCCGCCCCGCCGCGAACTCCTTGACCGGGGACGCGTAGTCGGAGCAGTGGCACAGCAGCACCGGCAGCCCGGATCTGTTGATCGCCTCCACATGGTCCCGGCCCTTGTCGTGCGTCAGGAAATCCTTTGACAGCAGATCGAGGATCATGATACCGCGGGAACGGGATTCCCGGATGGTCTCCAGCAGCACCTCGGTCGGCAGCAGCGGATGCACGAAATTGACGATCACGCCCAGCTTGTTCAGCGCGTAGAAGCCCACGATGCTTTCGATATCCGTCGGCAGAAAGATCGTGTAGGCGTCGCCGCGCTTGAGCCCGAGCTCCAGAGAAAAATACGCCGCCAGCGCTTCGATGTCGCGGATCATCTCGCTTCGCATCACGATCCGGTCCATGTGCTGCGCCTGTTTATAGTCGCCGAAACGTTCCGTCGCCGCAAGATAGAATTCGTAGCAATTGTAATCGCCGGATTCGATCATGTTGCAGACCGGAACGTTTTCTTTTATCGGTTTGTTTTCCATTTTTTTATTCTCTTCCTTCTATCCGCAATTGTCATTAATTATACATAACAAAGCGGACGTTAAGCAACAGACAGTTCGTTATTTTTCGGATAATTCAGAAACAGATCGATACATTCTTGTATTTTTGCCAACACATATGAGTGTAAATGTCGCTTAAATAACATTAACAAACAAAACAGTTCGGATGTTCGCGCCCCCGCCGTGCGACGCAAAAACGCGCGGGGCGCCGCCGGCGGGACAAAACCCGAATTACAGGTCGTCGGAGAAAAACGTCGTTTTCGGCGGGAAGGCGCGGAAGAAATCCGATCCCGGATTCCGAATGACGAGATCCGGGATATATTCCGCATCCGCGAAGCCGCAAAGCAGCAGCTCGGACGCCCTGCCGATCCCCATGACCGCGTCGGGATCGCGCCCGCCGTTTCTGTCGATTTCGACGCCGTTTTCCGAATACGAGACGTGATACGCTTCGTTTTCGATCCGGATCGTGAACTCCCCGCTCCCCTGCGGATACCGATGAGCCTTGAGCACCTTTTCGACGTTGAGGATCCGCGCCGCGCCGATATCGCGCAGCGTGACGGCGCTGCTTCTCATATCCCGGATACAGCGCAGCAGGGGCGCGTTTTCGGGGATATTCTGAAAACAGACGTTTTTCTGATTGGATTCGTAGTTGCGCAGAAAGCCCACGATCCCGCGCATGGACTCGAGCGAATCGAAACAGATCTCCTTGACGAACACCGTGCTTTTCGCCCGGTCGACCGAGAAGGTCGCGAACGCGTTGTTTCTCCAGATATACGTATAGCTCTGCGAAAGATACGGCTTGTCGGGGAACATCTCCGCCGTGTCCCGCACGAAGCAGAGGTTGTATTTTTCGGCGCAGCGGTTATAGATCTCAAGCAGCCGATCGGTACCGTCTCCCTCATACAGAACCGCGTCCCGGTTTTTTTCGATCTCCGAAAGCTCCGCGAACGGGACCGTCGCGCTGAGGGCGTATCCGACCCGCTCAAACCCGAGTTTTCTGTAATACGCCTCGGAAAACGGATAGAGGATCGCGATATCGTATTCGTTTTCGCTGAATATTTTATCGAACAGCGCTTTCACCGCGCCCCTCCCCCGGTGCTCGGGCTTCGCGGCGACGCCGCCGACGCCCGCGCAGGTCAGAAGACCGCCGTCGTAATGACAGCGCTTTTCGTGGATCTCAAGATCGGCGAACAGCGTTTTGTCGTCGTCGTCAAAAGCGCCGAGGACCTTCTCGCAGGGCAAAACGGCGTCGGGGTCATTGATATCGGTCGAAAAAACGAACGCCTGCGAGGCGACCTTTTCGTGTTCGAAAACGTCGCTCTGCGTCAAAAACCTGATTATCATTACCGATCATTCCTCCGGTTTATCCCTTCGGCATCCGATCCAGGATCGTCTCCCAATAAACGCAGCCGAATACCTTTTCGCTCAGTCCGGCGAGGTAGTCGAGCTTCGCCTGCAGATGGGGCATCTGCGCGATCCACTCGTCGGGACGGGCGTATCCGGTCCCCTCGAAATCGAAGCCCTCGCTTGTCAGCGTCTCGATCAGCGTCGCGCGGTCCTCGCAGCCGGTCACGGTCGAGTAGATCTCCGCGAACCATACGCCGTCGTATTTCGACGCGTCATAATCCCACGGGATAATATAGGCGAACAGCTCCTGATGCTCGTAATAATGATCGAGATCCTCGCTGTATTCGAAGCCCGGCGGGTTAAGCGCCTCCCATTCGTCTCCGTAGAACGCGTTTCCGACGTCTTTTTCAATGCGGGACTCCGCCGCGTGCCAGATCTCGTGATGTATCGTGTCCGTATCGCCGATATTGTCCGCGCCGATCGCCACGTTATACCACGCGCCGTATTTATACGCTACGCCGCCGGCAAGAAAATCGCCGTCGGGATTCGTCAGATCGCGCACGAGCATGATGCGCAGGCCGCCCTGCCCTCTGCTGTTTTTGAAATGCCCGAAGAAGCCGTCGGGATATTCGGAAAGTCCCTTCCGCAGCATATCGAGCATCTGCCCGGTCTGCTCCGTCGGCGTAGCGTCGTCAAGCACATAAGCGGGGTCCTCAAGCGATACGAACACATAGCCGGAGCCGTCCTGATAATCGAGCGCCTGATCGCCGAAGTATACGGTAACGTCGAAATCCTTTTCGATGGCGTCGGCTTTCGCGCGCAGCTCCTCCCAGCCCGGCGTAAGGGGACGCGTCCCGACTTCCTGCACGGGGCGCTCGACCGGCTTCAGCTCGTCGGCGTACTGCGCCGCGGCGGGATCGATCAGGTAAAGCTCCGGATGCCCTGCGTCCGCATCATTTTCGTCGTAAATATACGACGCCGCGACGATCTTGTCCGTTTCGGGCAGATAACACGACACCAGGTAGGACGCCGCGCCGAGCTCGCCGATCGGCAGCGTGATCCTGCCGGCTTTGATATCGGTCAGATAATAGACCGTCGGCAGGAACGTTTCCGTTTCAGCCTCGAAAACGGCGCTGGCGGTAAGCGCGACCGACGTCCCGTAATAGCAGGTGAGATAGGAATCGTCCGGCATGCGCAGCAGCCGTTCGCCGCCGTTTTCCGAAAGCGGGATCGTGTTGAGCGCGGTGATGTATTTATTCTCCGCGCCGTCCTGCGGGATGTTGCAGGAGGCGATAAGAAGGTCGTCAAGAAAACGATACGAGAAGGAATAGCCCGGCTGCTCAAAGATGAACTCGTCTTTTTCGATATTGTAGAGCATGAGATCCTGACTGACGCCGGGAACGACGGAGTCCTCCAATACCGCCGCGAAGCCGGATGCCGGGTCGTAATCGGCGATCTTCATGCCGTGCTGCAGCGAGAAAACGGTTTCCTTAACGCCGTTGAAATCCCACCGCTCCAGCGAGGAGCCGTTGTCGGCGTAGACGTAAAAGCAGTCGTTCTCCGGGTCCGCGTAAAGCTCCTCGTTCGGCATGCGGAACGAATAGGCGAACTTCATGTTTTCGTCGAAGACGAATATGATCAGGTCTCCCGCGGCCTCGTCCCACTTCATCGTAACGAACTGACCGTTCTTCCGCACGCAGAAAAGATACTGGTCCTTCGGCAGCGTGTAAACCTCGCTCACCTCGTCCTTTTCCACGTCGATGATATAGATGAACTGCTCCGGCAGCGCGGGATCGGCGTCTTCGCCGATCTCCGCGGGATCTCTCCCGTCCTCGTCCAGCGCGGAGAAATCGCCCTCGCCGATCTCCGCGGGATCTCTCCCGTCTTCATCCAGCGCGGAGAAATCGCCCTCGCCGATCGTCGGTACCGGGCCGCTCTCTTACTCTTCGTCGGGACCGTTGCCGTCCTCAAGCAGCGCGGTAAAATCGC
>JAFRPB010000244.1 GCA_017429345.1 Clostridia bacterium
AAGTGAAAAGTGAGAAGTGAAAAGTATATGTTGACGGTCGACGGTCGATGTTTGGCAATCGGCAACAAGCAACAAGCAACCGGCAACCACATCACGATTTCACGACATCACGATTTCACGTCCTAACGTAAAACGGAGACGCGGCAGGTTTTACCGCGTCTCCGTTTTTTATGCGAAGATCATTTTTTATGCTTCAGTCGTTTGTCCGTCTTCGCGGCAAGGCGCGTGCCGACGGTCTGGAAGAGCTGAACGAGCAATATCAGCAATATCACCGCAAGCAGCATCACGAGATATTTATATCTGTAATAGCCGTAGTTGACCGCAATCTTGCCGAGGCCTCCGCCGCCGATGATGCCGCTCATGGCAGAATAGCCGAGCACCGTCGTAATGGCGATCGTGATATTCGACAGCAGCGACGGCACGCTTTCGGGCAGCATGACCTTGAAGATGATCTGCATCGGCGTCGCGCCCATGCTCTGCGCGGCCTCGATGATATTCGGGTCGACCTCCCTCAGGGAGCTTTCCACAAGCCGGGCGACAAAGGGGAACGAGGCGATCACGAGCGGCACGATCGAAGCGGTGGTGCCGACCGCTGTGCCCACGATCAGGCGCGTGAGCGGGAAGACCATGATCATCAGGATCAGAAACGGTACGGAACGCAATAGATTGATAATGACGTTCAGAACATGCAGAACGGGTTTCGGGATCGGCAGCACGCCGCCTTTTTCGCCCGCGACAAGCAGCACGCCGAGCGGCAGCCCGAGCAGAACGGCGAACGCGGTCGCCGCGACGGTGACGTAAAACGTCTCCCACAATGCGAGCGGGAACTCATTTTTGAGGATCTGCATTGCTTCCGCGACGGCGGCGGATTCAAACATTTTTTCGATCATGCTTCGCCGCCTCCGTTTTCGCTTTTTTCGCCGCCTACGGTTTCGCTTTTGTATTCGGGCGTGAAGCTCGCGGGGTAGACGAGCCTGCGAGCGGCCTCCGACTTCGGGTCGGAAAAGACATCGCGCACTTCGCCGGTCTCGGCGACGGAGCCGTTGTCCAGCACCGCGACGCGCGAGCAGATCTCCTCGATCACGTTGATCTGATGCGTGATGATGATGACAGTGATGCCCATCTTTTTGTTGATGTCGCGGATCAGCGAGAGGATCGAATGCGTCGTCTGCGGGTCAAGGGCGCTGGTCGCCTCGTCGCAGAGCAGCACCTTCGGCTCCGTCGCGAGGGCGCGCGCGATGGCGACGCGCTGCTGCTGTCCGCCGGAGAGCTGCGCGGGATACGCTTTCGCTTTATCCGCAAGACCGACTGTCTCAAGAAGTTCCATTGCTCTCGCGGATGCTTCTTTCTTCTTCATTACCGCAAGCTCGAGGGGGAAACAGACGTTTTTCAGACAGTTGCGCTGCATCAGCAGATTGAAGCTTTGAAAGATCATCGTGATGTTCCGCCGCTCCGCGCGAAGCTGTGCGGGGGAGAGCGCGCCGAGATCCTTCCCGTCGATCAGAACCTGGCCTTCGGTGGGGCGTTCGAGCATATTGATACAACGCACGAGTGTGCTTTTGCCTGCGCCGCTCATGCCGATAATGCCGAATATCTCCCCGTCGCCGACGGTGAGCGAGATATTTTTCAGTGCGTTTACCTCGCCCGCGTCGGTCGTGAAGTTTTTAGTCAGGTTGCGGATCTCGATCATCGCTTCAGCTGACTTTCTGCGTCAGAGGCGAAAGATCCGCCTGCTTGCCGCCGTAAAGGCCCATGGGCTCGACGTGGATCGCCGAAGCGGAGATAAGATGCGTGCCGTTCTCCTCGTTGAAGTTGTCAAGATAGGGAACGTGCTGGAAGTAGTTCGCGTCGATCTCGCCGCTCTCCACAACGTTGTTGGGCTGGATGTAATCGGTGAACTCGCGGATGTCGAGCTCAACGTTCTTCGCCGCAAGGATCTGCTTGACGACGCCGAGGATCTCCGCGTGGGGCGTGGGAGATGCGGCGACGGTGATCTTGGTGCCGGCAAGCTCGTCGTAGTTGAGGTCGGGATCGTAGCCGTCGCCGGGATTCTCAACAACGCTGACGACCGCGCCGCCGTACTGCTGGGCGATATAGTCCGCGACCTGCTTGCTGTTGAGCGCGGCGACAAGCGCCTTGCAGAAGGGCTTGTCTTCGTTGCCTTCGTACACGGCGAGGATGTTCGCGTATGCGCTGGCGGAATCTTCGATCATGAGGGAATCCTCAACCGGGTTGAGGTCAGCGTCGATCGCGTAGTTCGAGTTGATGATTGCATAGTCGACGTCCTGCAGCACGTTGGGAAGCTGCGCCGCCTCGACCTCTTTGAACTCAATGTTGTTCGGGTTGGATTCGATGTCAAGAATGGTGGCGGTGATGCTCGCGCCTTCCTTGAGCTTGATGTAGCCGTTCTTTTCGAGCAGCATCAGCGCGCGGGCTTCGTTGGTGGGATCGTTGGGGATCGCGATGGTCAGGCCCGATACAGCGGGCGCATCGGTAGCGCCGGGCTCGTCGGTCTTCGCTGGTGTTTTCGCGCAGCCCGCAAACAGCGAAAGCGCGAGAACGGCGATCAGAAGAATACATAAGACTTTTTTCATGATAAGAACTCCTTTTCATATTTTTGTTTATTATACTCATCTGTTTCGGCTTTGTCAATTATGATTAAAAAATAATCCGATTTATTGGATCGCATACAGATTTGAAGAACCGGTTTATTTGAAATATGAAAGTTATTTGTTCTTTCTTGCAGGCGCTTGTATGAGCGTGCGCAAAAAAATGTGCGCGAAAGGTTGACTTCACAGGGTGTTTGCATATAAAATAGAAAAGAGATACCGATCACTTTCACGGAGGGATGCTCTATGAAAACAGACAGCAGGCTTCTTGCGTCGAAGGCCGTTCCGACCGCAAGACAGCTTAAATGGCAGGAATACGGGTATTACGGCATGCTTTCCTACGGCATGAACACGATGACCGGCGCCGAGTGGGGCAACGGTTACGCCGCGCCGGAATCCTTCTGGCCGGAGCGTCTTGATACAGACGAGTGGGCCCGGTTCGCCAAAGAGGCGGGCATGTCCGCGCTTGTTTTTACCGCAAAGCATTTTGACGGCTTTTGTCTGTGGCAGACGGAGATGACGGATTATTCCCTGAAAAGCTGTCTGAACTGGAGAGAAGGCAAGGGGGATATCGTTGCAGATCTCGCCGCCTCTTGCCGCAAGGTCGGGCTGGCGTTCGGCATATACGTCTCGCCGTGGGACAAGCACGAGAAGACCTACGGCACCGGCAAGCCCTACGACGACTTTTTCTGCGGTCTTCTGACGGAGCTGCTGACAAATTACGGCGATATTTTTGAGATCTGGCTCGACTGCCGCGTCGGAACCGGCGTCAACGGCACGGTGCAGGATTTTGATCTTGACAGATATCATGAGCTGATCCGTTCGCTTCAGCCCGACTGTGTGATCGCTGGGCTCGGTCCCGATGTTCGCTGGAACGGCTCAAACCGATTCAGCGCGAGAAAAGAGGAGTGGAGCAGCGTTCCCGAGCGCCTTTATACCGGCGATAAAAAGCTCACCTTCCTCACGCCCGATATCGGCAGCGCGAAAGCAATAAAAAAAGATGAATCGTTTATCTGGTATCCGCTTGAGGTCGGTGTGCCGATGCGCGACGGGTGGTTCTTCAACAAGGATCAAAACTACAGCTCGAAAACAAAAGACAAGCTGTGGAAGCTGTATCTCGATTCCGTCGGGCACAACGCGAATTTCATGCTCGGCATCTGCCCGGATAAACAGGGCAATTTCCATGAGGTCGACGTTTCGATCCTGAAAAATTTCGCCAAAGATCTGAAGCTGCATTTCGGATATAACCTGATCGCCGAGCGAGGCAGGGCGGAGGCGAGCGGAGAGCTGAGCGAGGTTTACGGAGCAAGGAATCTGACAGACAAAGGCGACGGCTTCTGGATGCCGCCGCAGGATGAGAAAGCTCCTTATATCGACCTGTATTTTGACGAGCCCGAGCTGTTCGATAAACTTGTAATGAAAGAGAATATCCGCAACGGTCAGCGGATCGAATCATTTGAAGTGCTTCTACCCGATAAAAAAGGAAAAATGCACACCGTATATCAGGGAACAACCGTCGGAAGCTGTAAAATCTGTGAGCTCGAGACCGTTAAGGCAGACAGAGTCCGCATTGTGTTCACCGCTTTTCGCGACACCCCGCAGATTAAGTATATTTCGTTGAATTAGCTTCTGGCTACTGGCTTCTGGCTACTGGCTACTGGCTACTGGCTTTTGGCTTCTGGCCATACAGGGCAAGTAGCAAGTAGCTGGCAGCCAGCAGCTAAATTCTGATTTACGGCTTTGCCGTTAAATCAGAATTTCTCTTTCACCGTAACCACCCGATATAATTCATTGATACTTTCCGTCAGCGTAAAAGTGTCTGCGTTGACGGATCTGTTTTCTCCGTCGGAAAACGGAGTACTGAAAAGCGTCCGAAGCATTGTGTCGGCTTCTTCTTTTTCCGCTTCGCAAAACGAGCGCAGAAGCGCGGATAAAGCTTTGTCAACCGTTTCCGGAGGTGCTTTGGCGTCTTGAGGAATAAGAAGCTGTGCCTCTCGCGGAATATCAAATTCGTCCGTACGGATTCTCAGCAGAATTTCCGTATGATCGACATTATCGACTGTCTTCGGAAATACGATATATTCATTTTCACGCAAAAGCATTTCCCCGGTTTCGTAATTCCCGCCTCCTGCGTTTCGATAATCGGCGAGAAGTGAGAAAACGTCTTTCTGACGGTATTCCGTGCAGCCGGATAACGTGAGACTTAAAAGCCAAATAGCGAGAAAAAGCGCTGTTCTGTTAATGCTTGTTTTTCTATTTCTGACTTTCATTTCCATCTCTCCTTTTATATTTTATTATATGTTTCCCGAAGAAAAAGCATTCTTATTCGTCAAAATCACAATAAACTGTTTTGGGCATTATTACCCTCCATCTTATGTTTTCGTTGTGCAAAACAGACAATAAAAAACTACGTTTTGACTAAAATGGTCTATTATTTGTATTTCTGAACGAAAAATTTGTTAAATTGCTTGAAAATCGATTGTAAATTGTGTAGAATGTTTTTATAGACCGTGCGCTCGCAGGGCGGGAACCTGCGAGATTAATAAAAATCCTTCCGGAGGTATGTTGTATGTCGAACAGACTGTATCAAAGCATTATTCATCAGATGAAGGACGCCGTTCAGTGCCGTATCGGCGTGATTGATGAGAGCGGAACGATCATATCCTGCAGCGAGCTCGGTAAAATCGGCGAAACTGTGCCCGGCGCGATCGTAGAAGTTTTCTCTGCAAACGGTCCCGTTACAGTAGGGGAATACGTTTTTCATTCTTTCGGTTCTCCGATCCATCCCGAATATGCGGCGTTTGTTGAAAACAGCGATCCGCGCGCGGCTTCTTTTGCGGCCATGCTCGCTATTGCGCTTTCGAACGTAAAACAGTATTACGATGAAAAGTATGATAAGAGAAACTTTATCAAAAATGTTCTGCTGGATAATATTCTTCCCGGCGACGTTTATCTGAAGGCAAAGGAGCTGCATTTCAACGATACGGCAAACCGCGTAGTTTTGCTTCTGAGAGTTACGGAGAAAACCGACGTCGTCGTGTTCGATCTCGTGCAGGAGCTGTTCCCCGAGAAAAACCGCGATTTCATTATCAATATCAGCGAAAGCGATATCGCGATCGTCAAAGAGGTCCGGCCGGGCATCGACGCGAAGGATCTCGACAAGCTTGCGCGTTCCGTCGTCGATTCTCTCGGCGCTGAGTTTTATTCCAAGGTCCTTGTCGGCATCGGCACTGTTACGACGGGAATCAAGGAACTTGCCCGTTCGTTTAAAGAGGCGCAGGTCGCTCTTGAAGTCGGCAAAGTATTTGATACGGAGAAGACCATTGTCAATTATGACAATCTCGGCATTGCGCGTTTGATCTATCAGCTGCCGACAACGCTCTGTGAAATGTTCCTCAGAGAGATTTTCCGCCGCGGGTCGATCGATTCTCTCGATCAGGAGACGCTGTTTACCATTCAGAAGTTCTTTGAGAATAACCTGAACGTATCCGAAACCTCCAGAAAACTGTTCGTACACAGAAATACCCTTGTTTACAGATTGGAAAAGATCAGAAAGCTGACCGGGCTTGATCTTCGCGAGTTTGACGACGCGATCGTATTCAAAGTCGCGCTGATGGTCAAGAAATATCTTGATTCCAACCCCGCAAAGTTCTGATGCTTTTCGGAAACGGAGACTTTGCATGATTCAGTTTAAAAACGTTTCGAAAACGTATGATAACGGCACGAAAGCGCTTCAGAACGTCAGCATCAATATTCGTGACGGCGAATTTGTCTTTGTTCTCGGCGCTTCCGGCTCGGGTAAAAGTACGTTTTTGAAATTGATGATGCGCGAGGAGGTTCCCACTTCCGGCGAGGTCATTATCAATAAGTATAATCTGAATACGATCCCGAAACGTAAAATACCATATTTTCGCCGTTCCCTCGGAATCGTATTTCAGGATTTCCGCCTGATCCCGTCGATGCGCGTTTACGACAATGTTGCGTTCGCGATGCGCGTGATCGGAGCGAAAGAAAAAAACATCAGCAAACGCGTCGCATATGTGCTCAGTCTGGTCGGCTTGTCTTCCAAGGCGAAGGTCATGCCGAATCAGCTTTCCGGCGGCGAACAGCAGAGAGTCGCTCTGGCGCGCGCTCTGGTGAACGAGGCGGATATCATCATCGCCGATGAGCCTACCGGTAACCTTGATCCGCAGATGTCATATGAGATTGTCGATCTTCTCAGTCATATCAATGAGAACGGTACGACGGTCATTATGGTCACGCATGAGCATGAACTTGTAAAGCAATTCCCCGGCAAACGGATCATCACGATCCGTTCGGGTTCCGTTGTGTCCGACACGGCGAAGGGCGACAAGCCTCTTGAACCCGCTGAGAAAAGCGCGCCTGTTCCGGAAGTCCGTTCGAATTATTATGAGATACCCGGCGGCAGGGAAGACGTGGAGCGCAAGATCCAGGCTTACAAAACCGGGGATACTGCTGGCGACGTCAGCTTTGAGATCACCGAGGATGACGAGCAGATGCTGACCGAGGTCAGCGCCGACGAGGTTCCTTCCTACGCTGACAATAAAACGGATCCCGCTTTTTCCGGTTCGAAAATCGATATCGACGAGGCGTATAAAGAGGTTCTCGGCGAGGTTGACGCCGTGCTGAGTCCGCGGGAAGAGGAAGACGGGCAGACCGATGTCGTCAGAAAAAGACGCGCTTCCTTCGGCGTCAGCCGTAAGAAAGGGGGCGAATCGCAATGAAATCGTCAAGTCTCAGATATCTGACCAAAGAGGGATTCCGCACGATCTTCATTAATCGTCTGATGTCCGTCGCTTCGGTCACGGTTTTGATGTCATGTCTTGTGATCATCGGAATCGCCGCCCTGATTTTCTTTAATATCAACGCGGTCCTCGATACCGTCGAGTCGCAGAATATCATCATGGTCTACATACAGGACGCCGCGACGCCGGAGCAGACGACTTACGCGGGCTCCGTTCTCAGCGCGATCGATAATGTGGAAAGCTGCGAGTTCGTCTCACGTGAAGAAGGATATGCGGCTATTCTCGGCAATCTCGGCGATGACGCTGCCGTCTTTGAGGGTATGGACGCTTCTTTCCTGCCGAACGCCTATCGTATCACGGTGAAGGATCTTTCGAAATTTGACGAAACCGTCGCGCAGATCAGCGCTGTAGAGAACGTAATGAACGTGCGTGAGAACAGCGATCTTGCGCAAAGACTTACGCGCATACGCAATGCCCTGACATACGCGAGCATCGGTATGATCGCGCTGCTGTTTATCGTAGCAGTGTTTATCATTGCGAATACGGTTCGTATTACAATGTTCTCAAGACGTCTTGAGATCAGCATTATGAAAGCCGTCGGCGCGACGAACGCGTTTATCCGGTGGCCTTTTGTGATCGAAGGTATCGTGCTCGGCATTATTTCCGCTCTTGTAGCGGAGGGTGTGTTGTATCTTTTGTATATGCTTGCGAGCGTATCCTTTGCGGGTGTGTTCGCGGTCTTCGGTACTTCGCTTGTCGATTTCGGCAATTACGCGCTGTGGCTGCTCCTCGCATTTGTCTGCATCGGCGTGTTTACCGGTATGTTCGGCTCCAGTGTTTCCATGGGCAGATACCTCAGGGAACAGGGAAAGGTCGTGAACGACGATGATTAAAAAACTTCGCGTTCCGATCAGCGTCATCAGCTTCGTCGCTCTGCTTGTCGGATGTTTGATTTTTCCCGCAACGGGTGCGACGACAAACGAAAAGATCGCGGCGCTTCGTGAAAAAAACAAAGAGCTGCAGAGTGAGATTGACGCCGCCGAGGAGAAAATGGCGGAGCTGAAGTCCGATATCTCGGCGCGAAAGGAATATGCCGCCGAGCTCAGCGGGCAGATCACCGACCTGCAGTCTCAGATCGACGTGCTCGATCAGAGCATTGATGCGATCCAGTCGAAAATTGACGTGCTTATGGTCGATATCGAAGAAAAAACGAATCTGATCACCGCGCTTGAGGAACAGGTCGCGCAGGCGCAGGAGGAGATCGACGACTGCAACAGGCGCATCGAGGAGACGTATGAGCATCTGAAGGAACGAATCCGTTCGATCTATATTAACGGTACTACTTCGTCCCTGCAGCTGCTGCTCTCTTCAAGCGATTTCACCTCTTATCTCGAGAGCCTTGAGCTGATGGACAGCATGGTGAAGCACGACGATGCGCTGATCAAATCCATTCAGGCGGATATCGCCGCGCTGCATGATCTGCAGACACAGCTTGAAGCCTCGAAGCAAAAAGAAGAAGAGGCGCGCGTTGCTCTGGAAGAAGCAAAATCCGATCTTGAGGCGAGCAGAGCGGAGGTCGAAGAAGATAAAGCCGTCGTTGCAGCAAATAAACAGGCGGTCAAGGATAAATGGGACGATGTGCAGGCCGTAATCAGCTCGCTTGACGAAAAAAGCGCGGAATATCAGGCGCTTGTAAACGCGTATACCCGACAGATGAATGAAGCTACGGCTGAGATCGACCGGTTGATTGCGGCTCAGGTACAGGCGGGCAGACTCTCTTCCGGTACGGGTACGGTTTCCGGCGCAGGTTTTATCTGGCCGACGCCTTACAGCAATATCTTTACTACGACGGAATACGGTCAGGGCGGTCACGGCGGCCTTGATATCAACGTTGTCGGCGATGAAAATCATGATAAAGCGGCGGTCTCCGTCGCGTCGGGAATGGTCGTGACCGCGACATATCATTACAGCTACGGCAATTATGTAGTTGTCGATCACGGGAACGGTCTTTCCACGCTGTACGCGCATCTATACCGCATTGATGTTTCTGTCGGGCAGAGTGTTTCTCAGGGGCAGCAGATCGGTATTATCGGCAACACGGGGCATTCCTTCGGCGCGCATCTGCATTTTGAGGTCCGCGTCAACGGTTCACGCCGCAACCCGAGAAACTATCTCGCATAAAATAACCTATTTTGAGCAGATCCGTTTTTTGAAGACGGGTCTGTTTTTTTGAAATTTATTTAAAAGGGAGGATTTTTGTACTCAAAAAATTATATAATCTGACCGTGAATAAAAAACAGAAGGAGAATACATTATGCTGAAAGAAGTTTTCAAACCGGACGAACCCGATCTTAAGACGGCGGAACGACTTGCGCGAATGAAGAAAGATGAAGCCCGAAGCACAAACGATCTGTTTGAAGTGTATCGGAGAAATAGAAAGTTCGGCAGAATTCTGCGGCAGGGGATCTTACGTTTGATCACCTCTGTCATTCGGGGAGAAAATAATGAGGTATTCAGCCCCGCGACGGTATACGGTCTTCTGCTGATCCTTGACGGATGTGCGAAAATAAGTGTGCAGACAGAACTCGAAAGGCTTCTTGATATAGAGAAGGGAGACGCGGCGGAGATCGCCCAAACGCTTCGTGAGTGCCTGAACCGAATTACGCCGGAAGGAAGCTCGTATCTGTCATTTTCCGCATGGGTGGATGAGAAACTTGATGTTGATTGTGAAAAATACGAAAAATTCTGCAGGGATTTATCGGTTCACGGTTATCGCTGCGAATTCTCCGATCCGGAAACGAGCCGGGCAATCGGGCAGTGGATCGCCGACAGGACAAAGGGAATGCTTGAACGGGCGCCGCAGTCCGATCCCGAAGAAGTGGTGAAGCTCTGTTCCGCACTGTATTTCAAAGCGGGATGGATAGAAAAATTTCATCGGCGCGACAACGAACGCCGCACGTTTCATACGGGCGACGGTCGAAAGATCGACTGTGAATTTATGACGAAAACGAGAGATACATATCTTTTTTTCGGTGACAGATTCACTGCCTGTAAATTACTTTTAAACGACGAATCAAGCATGTCGTTCCTTCTGCCCGCGCCGGACTGTTCTCCGGCGGATCTGCTAAACGAACCTGCCGCGCTTGATTTTATCTTGACGGGATTCGCTCCGCGCAAAACAGAATATCATCTGACGTATAAGATCCCGAAATTCGAAGTCTCGGCGAAAAACGATCTTATCAGGTCGCTGCGTTCGCTCGGCCTTGAAAATGTGTTTCGCTCGGCTTACCCGACGATCGATTTTGTTCGTCGGAACTATGATGACGATAACAGAATGTATATATCCGGCGTGGAAGAAAGTGCTAAACTGAAAATCGATGAGGACGGCGTCTGCGGTGTTTCTGTTGCGGAGCTATGTTTCTGCTTAGGAATTCCGCCGGAACTCGAAGACCGCGAATTCATTCTTGACCGTCCGTTCGTTTTCTCAGTCAACGGCCCGGGCGATCTGCCGCTGTTTGTGGGAACGATCACGGATCCGACTGAAGGATAATACAAACACACAAAATTGTAAGGAGTACAGACGGAGGATTGATTGAATAATATCGTAAATCTTCTGCAAAAACAAGACAAAAACATCATTATCGGCTCCCGCAAGCGGTTGACTTGCGGGAGTTTTTGTGATAACATATAAAAGAAGAAATATAAATAATTTCAAGGAGGTATGCATATGTTCGCAAAACTGATCTCCCTCATGCTTTCGATGCTGATCTTTTTAGGTTCTGTCTATCCCGCGTCGCTCGGCGCGAAGAATAAGGATTCGTTCAGCGACGAGGATCTTGCCGAGCTTCATTCCGTGAGCGATTATATTGATTATGTGCATACGCACGGGCTTCCGTCGATGGATACCGAGACGTTTCTGAAATCCGCCGAGCCGCTGAAATGGCTGCGCCGTCTTCTCAACGGAAAGGTGCTCAGACTTGAGGAGTCGGATTATATCTCGCTGACGATGTGCGACGAGTTGACAGAGATGTGCGATTATATCGCGGAAAATACGGGCCTTGATATCGCCGAGCTTCTGCAGCATGTGCCGAATATGAACGGTCTTCCGGATTTCTGCCGCACGGTCTTGCATCTTGATACAAAGGCGTTCCGCGAAGAGATGTACCGCCTGCGTGACCAGGCGTACGCGGAAGGGAAGCATACGACCGGCGCTCTGATCTATATTTTCGCAGCGTATTTCAGCGTGATCGAAGATGTAAAGATCTATACGACGCCGTGGAGCGAAAACCCCGAGGAAATGATCGTCACGCTTGACGTGACCTTCGGCGACGGTGAAACACAGACGATGTACGCATATCTTGTGATCGATCCGAAAACCGGTCACGCGCACTCGATCGAGGATCGCGGCATTCTCAAGCTCGGCTTTGACGTGGACGTCTACGACCTCGTACTGTACGCGACGCTCAACAGCTGGCAGCGCAACTTCGGCTTTTCGATCCTTTACGATCTGTTCTCTGACTTCGGGCCGCTGTTCAACTATATCACCCGCCGTTATTTCTTCGAATACGGCGGCAAGGAATGGATGATACAGATCTGGAAGGGGAATTACGGTCAGATCACCAACGGCGCCGAGGTCGGCATCTATACGCGTGAGAAAGGCAAAACCGGTCTGTTCTACGCCTGCGCTTCCGATGAGGATATGATGAAGATGGGCTTCGATCTCTATCACGGCGACGAGCTGCTGTTCACGCGCAAACCCTCGGTGCATTGGTGGCTCAACGGTTTCAAGATGAGCAGCGTATTGTATCTGCCCGAGGATCTGACGCTTGATTTCACGATCGAGTTTACGAATGAGGAGCTGCTGAAAGCGTTCACCGACGCGGTCGACGCGGAATCCGCGCACGATCTTGCGTATGAGATCGACGGGCTGACGTTTGTCGGTAAGTGGTAAATTCTGATTTATCGGGATGTTTCCCGCGGAGTTTGGCTTACATGGTAGCACGGCAGACCTCTGCCGTTTCGTGCGGCGCTGCGGGTATGTGCAGGCTTGCCTGTGCATACCCCGGCGACGTACGATGCAATAAAAATCGATCTCGGTCAACGAAATTTAAAGTTGAATGCCGTCGGGACGGGACGCCATTCTATGCCGCCCGCCCGCAACGACATTCAAAACGGCAGAGGTCTGCCGTGCTACCGGCGGGTGTGCCCGACGCCGCGATAAATCACAATTTGAAAGGAATAAAATATGAACCGGATCTTTACTCGCGCTCGCGCGTTTGTCGACGACAACGGCTGCGAAAGGTTTTTCCACGGCATCAATATGGTTTACAAAGGCGATCATGGCAAGTCTGGCGTTGAGGCTTTTCTGCCGGACGACTGGGATGAGGCGCTTGTGTCGCGTCTGCGCGATCACGGCTTCAACTGCGTCCGTCTCGGACTGATCTGGGAGGCGGTCGAGCCGAAGCCGGGGGAATACTGCGAAGAATATCTGAAATTCTTCCTTGATTTTGCAGATATCCTGAAAAAGTACGGTATTTATTTTTATCTTGATATGCATCAGGATCTTTTCGGTGCGATGGGTACGCCCTGGGGCGGCGACGGCGCGCCGGACTGGGCGTATCTCTCGGACGGCAAAACGCCGCGCAAACCGTTTTTCGTCTGGGCGGAAGGGTATTTCTTCCCCGGTTCCGTAACGCGCGGCTTTGACGCGTTCTGGCACAATAAACGAGCCGCGGACGGCGTAGGCGTAAAAGACCGTTTCTGCGCGATGTGGGCGCACGTCGCCGAACGCTTTCGCGACAAAGAGAATCTTCTCGGTTTCGACGTCTTTAACGAGCCGTTTCCGGGATCTCCGGGCAGTAAAGTTTTTCTGAAGGTCGTGAAAAACGCAGCGCTTCAGTTTCTTTTCAACGATACTGTACCGCGGAAGGAGATCATCGGCAAAATCATGGCGTCGAAAGACGTCGGCGCGATTTTCGATACGATCAACGATCCCGAGGTCTACCGCAAAGTGCTTGCGGGAACGTATGAGACGGTCCGCCGTTTCGACCTGTCGCTCTATTATCCGTTTTTGCGGCAGGTTTCCGCGGCGATCCGTCAGAAGACGGACAAAGGCGTTATATTCGCGGAGAATTGCTATTTTTCCAATATGGGCATCCCGTGTTCCGTGCCGCATCTTGCCTATAAGAACGGCACAAAAGAAAAGAATTTCGCTTTCGCGCCGCACGGCTACGAGCTGACGGTCGATACTCCGTTGATGGAGTCTGCCCCGGTCAACCGCGTCGAATTTGTCTTTCGTGAGCATATCCGCACGCAGGAACGACTTGACGTCCCCGTACTTGTCGGCGAATGGGGCGGCTTCAACGGCGATACGCCCGGCAGCCGAAGACATCTGGGGTATCTGCTTGACTTCTTTGATGCGAATCTGTGGAGCAACACGTTCTGGTGCTATCACCGCGCAATGGAAGAGGCGGGCGTTCTCGCGCTTTTGCGCAGACCCTATCCGCATTCCGTCCCCGGAAAGACGGAAAGCTTTCACTATGACGCGGATAACGCGCGCTTTACGCTGACATTTGACTCGGATAAAAAGTCCAAGAAACCCGCGCGCATCTATCTGCCGGCCGAGCCGAAACAGATCGACTGCCCGGGCAAATATAAGCTCAATTCTTACGGCAGCGCGTTTATGCTCGAAATTTCACCCGTCGCGGGGAAAAACAGTATTGAGATCACTTTGTAATGTATTTGCTTCTTGAGAAGGTATCCTATGTCGTTCTTCAGAAAGAAAAAAGAGAATCAGCCCGCTTCGCCGCCCGTTTACGGACCCGTGGAATATCTGATCGTCGGGCTCGGCAATCCCGGCAAGGACTATGCCGGGACGCGGCACAATGCGGGGTTTATGTTCGTTGAGATCTTATGCAAGGAATACGGCTTTGAGGTAAACAGACTGAAATTCCGCGCGCTCTGCGGCGAGACGATGATCTCGGGGAAACGGTGTCTTGTGATGCTGCCGCAGACCTATATGAATCTGAGCGGAGACGCGGTGATCGAGGCGGCGAAGTTTTATAAAATACCGCCCGAAAAAATCGTTGTTATCTTTGATGATATCTCGCTGCCGTTCGGTGTGATGCGAATTCGAAGAAAAGGTTCCGCCGGCGGACACAACGGGATCAAAAGTATTATTTATCAGCTTGATTCGGACAATTTTCCGCGCATCAAGATCGGCGTGGGTGACCGTGCCGATCAGGATGACGATCTGAAGGATTATGTGCTCGGCAAATTCGGCAAATCGGAGCTTGACGAGCTGAAGACGCTGTTCACGGACGGCGTGAAGGCGCTCGAGCTGATCGTGGACGGTAAAATAGACGACGCTATGAGCCGATACAGTAAATAAATCTTAAAACCTTTTTTTATAACTGCATGAATTCAACAATGAACGCATTTGACAGTATATTGCGGCGCTGGACGGATTTCGGGAATATCCTGCGGGATATCGAACACGGCCTTCTGCCTGCGGGCGTTATGGGGCTGCCCCCTGTGCCGAAAGCGCTTCTGATCGCGTCTGTTTGCCGTGTGAACGGCAAAAAGGCGCTTGTTCTTGTGCCTGACGAGGCGACGGCGCATCGGTTTTGCGGCGATATCGAAACGCTCGGCTGCAGAGCAGCGGTTTTCGCCGCCCGTGATTTCGCGTTCCGCACGACGGACGGAAAATCCAAGGATTTCGAGCATAAAAGACTCGGCGTACTGGGAAATATTCTCGACGGCGAGTGTGACGTCTGCGTCTGTTCCGCAGAAGCCGCCGCGCAGCTGACGATCCCGCCCGAGGATCTGCGACGGCTATCCGCCGTTCTCAAAAGCGGCGGCAGCGCTAAGCTTGACGACGTTGTTCAGGCGCTGCTCTGTGCGGACTATGTCCGCGCCGAGACCGTTGACGGTGCGGGTCAGTTCGCGGTGCGCGGCGGCATTCTCGATTTCTTTCCGCCCGATTGTACGCAGCCGGTGCGCGTGGAGTTCTGGGGTGACGAGATCGACTCCATGGCGTATTTCGACGTCGTTTCGCAGCGGCGCGGCGACCCGATCGAAGAGGTGAAGATCACGCCCTCCGCCGAGGTGGTGTTTCCATCGCAGACGGAGATGATCCGCCGTCTTGAGGAGCTTTCCGACTCGATCAAGGGCAGAGGCTCCGTCAAAGCGCGCGAAAATATCAAAAAAGATATCGATCTTCTCTCCGCAGGGGTAAAACTGACCGGAGCGGATAAATATATTTCCCTTGCTTATGAACGCGCGGCGACTGTCTTTGATTATTTCGACGAAGGTCTGCTGTTCGTCTGTGAGACCGCCGGCGTAAAAGAAAAATTCGAATCCGCGTGGAAGCTTTACTGCGAGGATATCAAGAATCTGTTTGCCGAAGGCGTTCTGTTTAAGGGGCTCGACCGATTTATGCTCACGTTCCCCGAGATCGTCGAGCAGTATAAATCGCGGAAAACACTTTATTTCGATAATTTCCCGCGCGGTTCGTTCGATACGCCCGTGCGCGATCTGATCACGGTGAATCTGATGCAGTCCTCGCCGTGGGAGGGTTCTTTAAGCGTATTGATGGACGATATCCGTCCCGCGGCGGCGCAGAATGTGACGCACGTTGTTTTCGCGGGCAACGAGAAAGCCGCGAAAGAACTCTGTGAAGATCTGATACGCGAAGGTTTCGGCGCGGTGTATTACCCGTTTATCCCATCGCAGTTCGCAGACGGCAGCGTTAACGTCCTGTCTGGGTCGCTCTCTGCGGGCGTCGGACTGCCCGGACTGAAATACAACATTATCACCTACGGCAGAGGGCGAGCCGTCGCGCCGAGCCGAAAGACGAAAGCGAAGCGCGGTTATAAAGCGGCGGAATCGTTCAATTCCGTCGACGAGCTGCATAAGGGTGATTACGTCGTTCATTCGGTGCACGGCATCGGTATTTTCGAGGGGATCAAAAAAGAGGAATCCCTCGGCGTTGTAAAGGACTATATCAAAATCAGATATGCGGGGACCGACGCGCTTTATATCCCCGTAACACAGCTCGACATGGTGTCGAAATACATCGCGCCGCATGACGACGACACAAAGCACGTCAAGCTCTCACGGCTCGGATCCCCCGAATGGGAACATACGAAAAGCCGTGTGCGCGGCGTTGTGCGCGAGATGGCGGGGGAGCTGATCGCGCTTTACGCAAAGCGACTGAATACGCCGGGTTACGCATTCTCTCCCGATATCGATATGCAGAGCGATTTTGAGCGGCGATTCGAGTATGACGAGACCGACGATCAGCTGCGCTGTATCGCTGAGATCAAGCGCGATATGGAAAAACCGCACCCGATGGACCGTCTTCTCTGCGGCGACGTCGGATTCGGCAAAACGGAAGTCGCCCTGCGCGCCGCGTTCAAATGCGTCGCGGACGGCAAACAGTGCGCGATCCTCGTGCCGACGACGATCCTTGCGTTTCAGCATTATCAGACCGTGATGAAGCGCATCGAAGGTTTCCCGGTCAATGTTGAAATGATCTCGCGCTACAGAACCCCGAAGCAGCAGGAGAAAATATTAAAAGACTTGCGACGCGGTACGCTCGATATCCTGATCGGCACGCACCGCCTGATCTCCGCAGACGTTCAGTTCAAGGATCTCGGCCTTGTGATTATTGACGAGGAACAGCGCTTCGGCGTCGGGCAGAAAGAAAAGCTCAAGGAGCTGTTCCCCGCGGTGGACGTTCTCACAATGTCCGCGACGCCGATCCCGCGCACGCTCAATATGGCAATGAGCGGCATTCGGGATATGAGCGTGATCGAGGAAGCGCCCGGCGACCGTGTGCCGGTCCAGTCCTATGTGATCGAGTATGACGAGGGCATTGTCGCCGAGGCGATCGACCGCGAGCTGCGGCGCGGCGGACAGGTGTATTATCTCTATAATAAGATCGCAGGCATCCGTGAAAAAGCTGCGCAGATACAGAAACTTGCGCCCGAGGCGCGTATCGGCGTCGGTCACGGCAGAATGAGCGAGGAAGAACTCAGCTCCGTCTGGCAGGATCTGCTCGAGGGGAATATCGACATTCTCGTCTGCACAACGATCATAGAAACCGGCGTCGACGTGCCGAACTGCAATACGCTGATCATTGAAAACGCCGACAGAATGGGCCTCGCGCAGCTGCACCAGCTGCGCGGCCGCGTCGGACGGTCGGCAAGACGCGCGAGCGCGTATTTTACCTTTACAAGAGGCAAACAGGTCAGCGACGTCGCCGAACGGCGGCTGAACGCGATACGCGAATATACCGAATTCGGCTCCGGTTTCAAAATCGCGATGCGGGATCTTGAGATCCGCGGCGCCGGCAGCATTCTCGGCGCGCACCAGCACGGGCATATGGAAGCTGTCGGCTACGATATGTATCTGCGTCTTTTGAATGAAGCGGTGCAGGAGCTGCAGGGCGGGCTAACAGATCGATCTGATCTTTCGCAGAAAACCGCCGATACGCTCGAAGAAAAGGAATGCGTCGTTGACATCAGCTTTGACGCGCATATCCCCGAAAAATATATCGAAAGCGTGCCGCACCGTCTCGGGATCTACCGCAGGATCGCCGATATCAGGACGCAGGAGGACGCGGACGACGTGCTCGATGAGCTGATCGACCGTTTCGGCGAGCCGCCCGAAAGCGTTAAAGGCCTGATTACGATCTTGCTGCTGCGCAATACGGCAGCGAAATTCGGCATCTATGAGATCGGTCAGAACGGCAGAAACGAAATGCGCCTGTATATGCGCAAAATAGACGTCGACGCGGTCGGCAGACTCTCCTGCGCGCTTCTTGACAGAATGTCCGTTTCGATGGTGGATAAACCCTATATCACCGTGAAAAAAATGCCGAAGCAGAGCCCGATCGCGTGCCTGGGCGAAGTATTGCAGATTCTATCAGGTAAATTCTGATCTAACGGTGAAACTGTTAAATCAGAATTTAGTCCCGAGTCCCGAGTTCCGAGTCCCGAGGCGATAGTTTTCAGTAAAGATAATAATATAGAATAACATATCGTTTTCCGCTTTTTTACCAAGACGCACAAGCTTACCTTACGTAATTTGGGACTCGAGACTCGGGACTTAATCGACAAATCAGAATTCGAAAGGAGTCCAGCTATGCCGAAAAATCCTCTTCTTTTCGCTCCCGCGGTTTTTGTTACGGGAGAAAATTATAATATTTATGCGCGCGTGCGGATCGCGTGCGCATTCGCCGTGGATGTCGACGGAAAGAAGTATTATGACCATTCGAACGGCGTCAAACGTACTTCGACGAGCATTCATTGTGTCACTGTGCCGCGCGAAGCGCTTGATAATGCGAAAAAATATACGGTCGTGATCGAGCCTCTGATTATTCGCCTTGCATACAGAAGTCAGTTTGCGCATGAGCAGAGATATGATTTTGATTTCCGTCCGGTCCCCTCGGAAGATATCAATATTTATCATATTGCCGACACGCACGGCAGGGCGCTGCACGCGATCCGTTCGGCGAGCAGCTTCGGCAAGCGGATCGACCTGCTGATCCTCAACGGGGATATTGTGAATTCCTCGGAGCGCGTTTCCGATTTCGATACGATCTACCGCCTTGCGGACGGCATTACGCACGGCAATTGCCCTGTGATCTGCTCGCGCGGCAATCACGATCTGCGCGGAAGGGCTGCGGAAAAAATGTGGGAATATATGCCCTCGGTGAACGGTAAGACTTATTTTTCTCTCCGCACGGGCAATATCTGGGCGCTGGTACTCGACTGCGCCGAGGATAAGGACGATTCTCACGAGGAATACGGCGGCGCGAACTGCTGCCATGAATTCCGCGTCGAACAGACGGAGTACATCAAAAAAGTGATCGCGAACGCGGCGAACGAGTACGAAGCCGACGGCGTCAGACATAAATTCGTGATCGTGCATAATCCGTTTACACATCTCGATCACGCTCCGTTCGATATTGAACGGGATATATATAATGAATGGACGGCGCTTCTGCGCGAACATATCAAGCCGGAGCTGATCTTTGCAGGCCATTATCATAATTGTTTTGTCAGTAAACCCGGCGATGATTTCGATTCGAACGGTCAGCCCTGTCCGGTGATCGTCGGCTCGAAGCCGGAGGGACGCGACGCGTTTACCGGCTGCGGCGTAAGCCTTAAAGATAAAGAACCCGAGATCGGATTTTATCGTGGATAATTAATATAATCGGAGGAGATATTATGGTAAAGAAATTCCCACGCGGCGGCTGCGCCGAAAACGGGCTTAATCCCAAAGCGATTTATGACTTCGTAATGAGGGCACAAAGAGAAGACCTCGGTCTCGACAGTTTTATGATCCTGAAGGGCGGAACGGTCGTCGCCGAAGGGTATCACGCGCCCTATACCTATGAAACACCGCACGTTGAGTTTTCGCTTTCCAAGTCCATCGTTTCCACCGCGCTCGGTTTTGCCGTGAACGAGGGTAAGGTGAAGCTTGATGATTCGATCTGTAAATATTTCCCCGAATACGGAAAGAAAGCGATCAATAAAAAAATCACGGTGCGGCATCTTGTCACGATGACCGCGGGTAAGATGGTCGGCATGGCGGCAACACGCCACAAGCGCGACTGGATCAAGCTGTTTTTCGATACGCCTCCGATCGCTCCTCCCGGCAAGATGTTTTTATATGTAAATGATAATTTTTATATTTTGTCCGCATTGATCAGCCGCGTTTACAACGAAAGCCTTGTCGATTTTCTTTATCCGCGCCTGTTTGAGCCGCTCGGTATCGAGAAACCGTTCTGGGAGATCGATTCCTTCGGTCACGCCGCCGGTGGATGGGGACTGTATCTGCCGATCGAGGATCTGGCGAAGATCATCGTCTGTTATTCCGATTACGGCGAGTGGCAGGGAAAACAGGTGATCCCCGCCCAGTGGGTGCGCGAAGCGACGAGCTATCAGGTACCTACCGTAAAAAAAGGGCAGATCGACGTCACCAAAGGTTACGGTTACGGTTTATGGCGCACCTCGATGCCCAACGCGTACCGTGCATACGGGCTTTACGGTCAGTTCGGCTACGTGTTTGAGGATAACGATACGGTGCTCGTTTTCAACAGCGGTATAGCGCGCGATATGCGCCTTGCCGCGGCGATCAACGATATGTGCAAAACTTTGTGGGACGAGCCGCAGGCGGAATATGAAGAATCGCTGCGCGAGCTCACCGCTTCCCTCGGCGATAAAGACGACCTGCCGTCAAACGGCAGAAACCGTTATCTTGAGGAAAAATACAACGGTAAAGCGCTTTTTACAAAGTCCGGAACCTTCGCTTCGATGCTTTGTGCGACGATGTCAACGGTATTCGACGAGCACATCGGTCATCTCGATCTTTTTCGCCTGCGCAGAGATGAAAACGGCGATCTGTTTCTTCTCTGGCGCGAAGGAGAATTCGTCAATGAGGTCGCAGTCGGTATGGATAATACATATGCTGTCAGCGACGTTTCTTACGGTCAGCTCAAGCTGCACGCCTGCGTCAAGGGCGCGTGGATCGGCCGTAACGTGCTGCGTGTGATCGTTCGTTTTAACGAAGCGTGCATGATGCGCCGTCTCGATTTTGATTTCAGCGATGAAAAACATGTTAAAGTGCGCAATGAGTCGTTCCCCGATCTCGGGAACCTTGCCGCGTATTACGTGGATTTCTCGGGTTTCCCGTTGCCGAAACCGCTTGACGCGCTTCTCGTCAAGGGGATCGTCCCCGCGATCATGACCTTCGGCGAGCCGACCTTCCGCATGAAAGAAACGCCCGTTGTGATCGGATATTATGATTCCTTCCGAAGCAGAAAAGAATGAAAACGATATTAAAGCTGCGTCAGATCACGGATTTTATAAAAGAAAACGTCGGATGTGCGTCTCTCCCTGTCTATGATTGCGGAGAAGGGACGTTTTCATTCGTATTCGAAGACGCCGGGAAGCGGGATTTTAACGGGCTTTGCGACGCTTTAAGACAGCGCGGTCTTGTTTCTTATCAGAAAACGGCTTTGCAGGATAATCTTTTTGAGACGTTTCCTGACGGCGAAATGCTTCTGCAGATCGCTTTCTTCGGCAGCGAGGCAAGACTGCAGGCGACCGTCGATGCGAAGACGGCGCTGTTTCCGGTCGAAAAATACGAAGGACAGCGCACGCATCAGTCGGAATTCTTCCTTTTCGAGACCGATCACAGTATGATCGACTGCGGGATGTGCTGTATCCTGCGCCTTTGCGACGGCTCGTTTTTTATCATCGACAGCGGGCATTTTCTCGCGGTGAACGATCACGACAGGCTGTACCGCTTCATGCGGGAGCGCACGCCGGCAGGGGAGAAGATCCGCGTCGCCGGATGGTTTTTTACGCACGGTCACGACGACCACGTCTGCAAAGCGCGCGACTATATCAAAAAATACGCGAATGATACCGAGATCGAACGGATCTATCTGAATCTCATTCCCGAATATCACCGCGACAGCGGCGCGTGGAGCGCCTCCGTCCGAGATATCACGGCGCATTTCCGTCAGTTTATATATTCCTGCGGGATCCCCGTCGTAAAGCTTCATACCGGTCAGCGTTTTACGGTGCGTGGCACTGATTTTACCGTGCTTTGCACGCATGAGGACGTTTATCCGCGCTCAAACGAGGATTACAACGATTCGTCCGTCGTTCTGATGGCTGAGGTCGCCGGACAGAAGATCCTGATCCCGGGCGACGCGAGCGCCGTTGAAAGCGATATCCTCGAAAAGAGATACGGCGAAGCGCTTAAATGCGATATTATCCAGGTCGCGCATCACGCGCATTTCGGCCTATCGGAAAAACTTTATCGCCTGACAAAAGCGGACGTCGCTCTGTTCCCGACAACGTATATCTTCTATCTTCAGGATCTGGAAAAGTATGCCGCGACGCGCACGGTGAACGATCTTGCGAAAGAACGCTTTGTCTCCTCCGACGGCACGGTCGGTCTGCCGCTGCCGTATCGGGTCGGCTCCGCGGAGATCTTCCCGGACGAGACGTTTGAAGATTTTGACGCGATCGGGGCGCTTTGGGGATATGAATATACCGAAGACTTCAAACGCTCTCTCGAAGAGAGATACAGAAGAAAACAATGAATAAAAAGTGAGCTGCCGCTGACAGCTCACTTTTTATATAATACTGTATTTCTTTTATTCGCTGACTTTGACCTCGGCGTAAACGATCGTCGCAGCGCTGCCGCTTCTGAACGAAAGAGAAAGCAGGTTCGGCAGATCGGCCGTGTCTGTCAGATCGAAACGGTAGATCACGCAGTCTTCGGAACAGTAGCCCTGCGGGATATCGCTGCCGTCCGCCTCGCTTCGGCCGTATACTTCGTCGCGTACGGGCGCGCTGCATTGGGCGTCGTTTACCGAAAGTGAAAAACTGTTTTCGTCTGTTTCCTTGTTGAGTCCCACGTAAATACTGACATGCGCGCCGTTCGGGATATACCCCGTTTCGATCTCAAGCACGGCGTCACGACCCGCCTTGATCTTCAGCGGCAGAGGTTTATAAGGTTCATATCCCTTCGGCGCGGTGTCCTGATAGGTGACCACGTGCCGACGGGAGTGCTTCAGAATCTCATCAAGACTGCCGCAGGTGTCGTAGACCTCTTTCTCACGCACGCCGACGCCGGGAGGCGAGGTCATATAATTGAATAAATAGAGCCCGTCCGCGCCGGCGGTGAGATACTGCGCGCCGTAGCCGCGAACGACTTCGGCGGAAGCGCAGCAGCCTTTTACGTTTGTGTTTACAAGCGTTTCAACGCCCGCGAAAATTTCAACGCC
>JAFRPB010000245.1 GCA_017429345.1 Clostridia bacterium
CAGGTCGTTCTGTTGGAGCTGCGGAAAATGGCAAGCTTTCTGCAAGACGAAGAGGACGCCTTTATCGATCTGCTGACGGAAAAGTCCAACCGGGACGTTCTCTTTGAGTCAAAGCGCCTGCAGCGTGAGATCCGCCGCGCGACGGAACGCTGTGAAACGGTCAGCAAACTGCACGAAAAGCTTTACGAGGACAACGCCAGCGGCAAGGTTTCCGACGATTGGTATATGGAGCAGGCGCACCGGTACGAAGTTGAACGCATGGATCTGATGGCGAAGATCACCGCTGCAAGGGAAGAACTGAAGAAACAGGAAGCCATGCAGATCGGCAGAGAAAACTTCGTCGGGGCGATCCGTAAATTTATGGAGATGCAGACACTGACGCCGGTTCTGCTGCGGGAACTGATCGACAGGATCGAAGTCCACGAAACCGAAGGCGTCGGCAAGAACCGCACCCAGCGTATTGTGATTCACTACCGCTTCATCGATACCTTCTCGCTCCCGGAAGAACGCGCAAAAGAAACTTACGTCGCCGATACCCGTCAAGGCGTGGCAGTGGAGTATCTGCCCATACCGGTCCCGACAAAAACTCCCGCGCCGCTCCCGGCATGACAAAAAACGCAGGCGGCACAAGCCGCAAAAGACCTGTGTCGCTTGCAATCTCACAAAAAAAGAGTGTCCATAAACGAAATCCGTTATGAACACTCGAAATGGTCGGAGTGACGGGACTTGAACCCATGGCCTCTTGGTCCCGAACCAAGCGCGATACCAAACTTCGCCACACCCCGAAGCTCATTTATTATATACTATGGTCAAAAAAAAATCAAGCCCTATTTTTATTTTTTCCTATACGATTGACAAGATTGTAAAAATATGAGAAAATACACAAAAGGGGGTAATTTCGTATGAATGAAACGAAACAGTACCACATCGGCTGCGCAAGGGGCGACGTCGGCAAATACTGCATCCTTCCGGGCGATCCCGCGCGCTGCAAGCTGATCGCCGCGTATTTCGACGACGCGCATTTCGTCGCGCAGAACAGAGAATTCACAACCTATACCGGCACGCTTGACGGCGTTCCCGTCTCCGCCGTTTCCACAGGCATCGGCGGGCCCTCCGCATCGATCGCGATGGAAGAGTTATCCGCGATCGGGGCCGATACGTTTATTCGCGTCGGGACCTGCGGCGGCATAAACATGAAAGTCAAAAGCGGCGATATCGTCATCGTTACCGGCGCGGTCCGTATGGAAGGCACAAGCCGCGAATACGCGCCGATCGAATTTCCCGCAGTCGCCGATTTCGGCATTACGCTCTCTCTGGTCGAAGCCGCGAAGAAACTCGGGCTTAGCTATCATACGGGCGTGGTTCAGTGCAAGGATTCTTTCTACGGTCAGCACGCGCCCGAACGTATGCCGGTTTCCTACGAGCTTCTCAATAAGTGGGAAGCATGGAAAAGGCTCGGCGTTCTTGCGAGTGAAATGGAGTCCGCGGCGCTTTACACGGTCGCCGCTTCTCTCGGCGTTCGCTGCGGCGCCGTCATGAACGTCGTCTGGAATCAGGAACGCAAAGCCGCGGGGATCACGGATGAGGAAAATCACGATACCGACCGCGGAATCCGGGCGGCTGTCGAAGCGATCCGTATGTTGATCGCAGCCGACAGATAATTCATTTCCATTGCAACAAACAGAACGGAGACGGGATATGGAATACGTCATTATTGACCTTGAGTGGAATCAGGTATATTCAAAACAGGCTGCGAATCTGCCGATCAAATCGGCGGGAGAGGTGATTCAGATCGGCGCGGTCAAGCTGGACGACGGATTTGAACAGATCGACAGCTTTCAGATCCTTGTCAACCCCGTGCATATCAAAAAGCTGCATCGCGGCGTCGCGAAAATCACAAAACTTACAGACGAGCTGCTTGACGAACAGGGGCTTTCTTTTCCGGAGGCGTTTGCCAATTTCATTCACTGGTGCGGAAATGATTTTATCATTCTGACATGGGGAACAGACGACGTGCCCGTGTTCAAAATCAATATGCAGGCGTACGGAATCGATCCGGCTCTGCTGCCGAAATGGTACGACCTCCAGCTTATTTACGACTGGCAGATCGGCCACGAAGGCAGGCAATGCGCTTTGGCTGACGCAGTTGAAAAGATCGGCGGAGAGTATTTCGACGCGCACGACGCGCTCAACGACGCCAGAATGACCGCGCAGGTCTGCGCTCATCTTGACGTGATCGGCGGCATTGAGATCTATTCCGAAAAACTGCTCGAGCGCACAAAGCTTCAGCACAAAAAACGCAACGCGAAACAGAAAGAACGCAGAAAACGCAAAAAACTCACCACCGCGGTGCAATTGTCGATCGACGACGGCGTATATACCATCAGGCTGCCCGGTTCCTTTGAATCGAGAACCGAGGCAATCCACAGCGAAGCCGCGTCACAGTTCTATGTTTCGGGCTTAAAGACCACGATACTTGCTGAAGAATGGATTTTTGAGAGCCAGAATAAATATACGTCGGTCGGCATCGATATGAACGCAGATGAATACACGCTGCGTCTGAAGCTGAAGCCGGACAAGACCGGCGCGGGGAAATGGCGCGCGGTCGTTACCGTTCGCCCGGTCGGCGAAGTATATAACGAAACAGACTGATTTTTACTCTTTCTATGCAATTCATTAAAGGAGTTCATATAAATGGCACAGTTGAAAATGTACAGACTCATGGACGAACCATTCGAAGAACCGAAGCTTCCCGAGGGTTACAGCTACGGCACGTTTGATCCCGAGAAGGATATCCACGCGTGGTGCGAATGCCTGCGCGGCGGCAATCTGATCGAAGGCAGGACCGACGAGGAGGCGTACCGCGATGAGATCATCAATTTCAAGGATATCGACCCCGCGCGGGATATCCAGTTCCTCGATTACAACGGCGAGCACATCGGCACGGCGACCTGCTTCACCTGGAGCCGCACCGGGCACGGCGATATGCATCAGGTGGGCATCCGCAGCGATTTCCGAGGCAAGGGGCTCGCGAAATACTTAAGCTATATCGTCCTGAAAAAGACGAAGGAACGCGGCGTGAAGATCCTCGAGCTGACCACCGGCGAGGGAAGACCCGCCGCCGTGCGCAGCTATCTCGCCGCGGGCTTCCGGCCCGTGGAATACGATTACAGGATGCAGGAGCGCTGGGAGGCGTTCATGCGCGACTGGAAGATCGACTCGCTCGATATGCTTTATGAGGACGGCACGCCTTATAAGACGATATACGCGCACAAGACCGACCCGAAGATCCGCGTCGGCGTTTTCGGCGCCGGCAGGGGCAGCACGATGATGAATTACTGCCTCAACGCCGGCAACGCGGAGCTCGTGGCGATCTGCGACATGAACGTGCAGAAGCTCAAAGACCACTCGGAGATCCACGGCGACTCCGTCGCGCTCTATACCGAGTTCGACGAGTTCATCAAACACGATATGGACCTTGTCGTGTTGGCGAATTACGCGAACGAGCACGCCCCTTACGCGATCAGGGCGATGAAGGCGGGCAAAAACGTGCTCAGCGAGGTGCTGCCGGTACAGTCGATGAAAGAGGCGGTCGAATTAATCGAAGCCGTCGAGCAGACCAGCATGCAATATATGTACGCCGAGAATTACTGCTTTATGGGCGCGCCGAAGAAGATGCGCAAGCTCTTCAAAGAGGGGAATTTCGGCGAGTTCGAATACGGCGAGGGCGAATATATGCACAATTGCTGTCCCTCGTGGGCAGGTCTTACCAACGCCGACCCGGATCACTGGCGCAACACGATGAGCGCGTTTTATTACTGCACGCACTCCCTGGGGCCGCTGATCCATATTTCGGGTAAGCGTCCCGTCAGCGTCACGGGCTTCGAGGCGCCGTTCAATGAAAAAATGCGCAATATGGGCGCGAAGGCGGGTCCCTTCGGCGTCGAGATCGTCACGCTGGAAAACGGCGCGATCCTCAAGAGCCTGCACGGCGTGGGTCCGTCCAAAAACAGCATCTGGTATTCCGTTTACGGCTCGAGAGGCGCGATGGAGAGCGGCAGAGAGCTTTCCGGCAGCGGCGTCGGCACCCTGTATATGAACGCCGACGAGGTCATCGGCTCGAACGACGGCAAATTCAAAGATACGAGCACTTCGGACGGTCTCACCGAATTCGCAGAGGCATCCGGACACGGCGGCTCCGACTATTACGTGATGTATAACGCGGTACAGCACCTGCGCGGCAACAAAAACGCCGACGTGATCGACGTTTACGAGGCGCTCGATATGTTCCTGCCCGGGTATTTTGCGCTGCTTTCGGCGATCGACGGCGGCGCGCCGAAGCAGATCCCGGATCTCAGAGATCCCGCCGAGCGCGAAAAATGGAGAGATTTCGACGCCTGCACCGATCCGAAGACGGCGAAGGGCACGCTGCTGCCGAGCTTTTCCAAGGGTACGCCCGAGATCCCAAGCGAGGTTTATGACCGTTTGCGCGGGACTCTCGAACAGAAATCATAAAAACTGAGGAGAATCATAATGGTTAAAGACAAACATCGCATCAAGGGCATTCTTGCCGTATTCTGCGTTCTTTCCCTGCTCATTTCCGCAGCTATTCCCGGCATCAGCGCAGTTGCGGAAAATGCGCAGTCCGTTACGCTGATCGTTCAGCTTGCCCAAAGAGGCGCGGTCAAAAAGAACGGGCGCATCATTTCTTCTTCCGGCGCCGCAAAACAGAGCGTTCGCTCGATCCTTCAGGCGCAGAAGAGTGTTCAGAAACAGATCGCGCGCATCAATCCGCGCGCCCGCGTCGGTTACAGTTACACCCGCGCGCTCAACGGTTTTTCACTTAAAGCGAGGATCTCGGATATCGAAAAGATCCGCTCGCTCAACGGCGTCAAGGCGGTCTATGTTTCACAGAATCATACGCGCGAAGACCCGGAGACGATCACTTCGTCCGAGGTCGGCGTGGAAAACAGCTCCGTTATGACGCAGGTCGATCTGCTGCAGCAGCAGGGCTTCAGGGGCGAAGGAATGCTGATCGCGATCGTCGATACCGAATTCGACCTCGGAAACGCTTTCCTGTCGACTGAACCGGACGACGCTTCTCTTCTGCGTTACAGCTCCCCCGCCGATGTTCAGTCGATCATGGATAATACGGAGTTCAACGCCGGCGTTTCAGCGACACGCGCATGGAAAAACACCAAGGTTCCCTTCGCGTGGGACTATGACTACCAGACCAACGACACATACAACGGCAACCCCGAAATGATCCACGGCAGCCATGTCGCGGGAATCGCGGCAGGCAAGAACGGCTTATCCTTTGACGGGAACGCGTTCAACGGCGTCGCGCCCGAAGCGCAGCTTCTCTGCATGGCGTGCCCGTCGCTCTCCACGGAATCGACGATCGCCGCGATCGACGATGCGATCAAGCTCGGCGCGGATTCACTGAATATGAGCTGGGGCGTCGATTATGTCGAATTCGATCTTTACGACGAAATTTTAGACGCCGCGGCCGCATCCGGAATGATGCTCTATTGCGCCGCTGGCAACAGCTCCAGGAGCTTACTTACGCCCGAAACGATCGACTACGGCTCTACCGGCACGCCCGGCAGCTCAGATACCTGCATGAGCGTTGCGAGCGCAGTCAACAATGATTATTTCGATAAAAGCTGCACGATCAGATCCGAAGGTTTATTTTGCTCCGGTTCCGATCAGAACCCCGCCTCGCCATTTGTTTTCGAAGAAGACACCCCGATCGTTTATTGCGGCGAGTATAATACGGATAATCTTGACATCGAGGGGAAAATCGCGGTATTCGACCGCGGAGAGTATACGTTCGGCGAGCGGATCTCGCTGGCTTATGAGTCAGGCGCGGTCGGCGTAATATTCCTTCTGAATCTTTTTGACGATATGTATGCAATACAGATCGCCGATGAAAGTCTGATCGAGGAGCTGCCGACTGCGATCGTGGATCCGTTATTCGGTGATTTTCTGATGACCGCAGAGTGGATCACCGCCGAGTCCTCTGTCGAAGAGATCGTCTCCGACTACAACGTCATATCCGATTTCAGCTCCTGGGGCGTAGGCAAGGATCTTCTGCTCGAACCGGATATTACAACGCCGGGCGAAATGATCTGGTCCTCTGTCCCGATCGAGGAATCCCCCGAAGGATATACTTATTTCAGCGGAACATCGATGGCGTCGCCGCATATGACCGGCGCTTCCGTTCTGCTCAAGCAGTATCTGCTCGCAAATGAAGCGGGCTTTGCCGAAAAATCTGCCGACGAACAGATCGCAGAAATCAACGAGCGCATGATGAGCGCAGCTTTGATCCTCAACGAGATCGATGAAGATACCGATCCCGAAGAAGATGTTATTCTGCCTTATTCGCCGCGCGTTCAGGGCGCGGGCCTGCTGCAGCTTGACGCCGCGGCAAAAACGCCCGTTGTGCTTGAGGGCGACAAAGGGCGCTCGAAAATCAGTCTCAGAACGATCGAAGACAGCTTTACGCTTAAATTCTCCGCAAAGAATCTTTCCGATACGGACGCTGTTTATGACGGCGTCGAACTGATCCTGTTTACCGAAACAGTGACGGAAGACGAGGATTATTATTACTTTGAATCGATTCCTCTGGCAAATGACGCACAGGGGCTGCCGGAATCTCTGACCGTAGCCGCCGGAAGCGAAGAAAAGCTTTCCGTCACGCTCACGCCCGACGCGGAAACGCTCGCTGAAATTGCCGAAATGTTTACAAACGGATTTTTCATCGACGGTTTCATCCGTTTTACCGATTCCACCGAAACGATCCCCGAGATCAGCATACCGTTCACCGGATTTTACGGCGACTGGTCCGCCGCCCCGATTTTTGACGGCACTTATTGGGACGACGACGCGCTGCTCGGCTTTACGCGCCTGACGAGCGAATTTATTTTCTCTTATGACTGGGTCAATTATGAAAACTATCTCGATATTGACACACCCGTGCTCGGTGAAAACACCGACGCTCTCTGGGCTGCAGAAGACGCCGGATATGATGAGGAAGAATCAGATATTCCCGAAGAACCCGAAGAGGTCGGAGAGGACGAGGAGCCCGAAGACGATATTGAAGAGATCGAAATTGATCTGTTTGGCAATGTATTCTATGTCGGTTACGATGAAGAAAAAGTTTATTCGTCTCCCGATTACGCGGCAATTTCCCCGAACTTCGATTCCTGTTACGACACGCTGATGGTCGATCTGTTCCCGCTGCGCAGCGCCGACGTCGTCACGCTTCGGGTTACGAACGCCGACGGTACGGATATTACCGAGATCCTGCCGGACAACGAACTTGCGTGGAGATGTATTTCGGATGAAGTCGAAACCGTTACTCCCTACGGTGAAACGCTTTCGATCGACCGTCTGAGCGCAAACGTCCTGCGTCTGATCTCCGACATCGGCTTCCGTCCCTACGACGGAGATCAGGAATATGAAGACCGGGAGCTTGAAGACTATTATTCTGCTGAAAATACCGTTCTGCCCGACGGTGAATATACTTTGACCGTCACGGCAAAATTTACCGAGGACAGTGAAAAGGAAGAAACGCTCACCTTCCCCTTCAGAGTCGACACGGTTTATCCCGAGATCGATCTGATCTCTTTCCGTGAGGAAGACGGCGCTGTGATTCTGGATGTGGCCGCAAGCGACGACAACAACCTGTATTCGATCTCGGTCAATTACGGTATTGTTTCCGATGAAGAATCGGAAGAGGAAGCGCCGGAAGAAGAATCCGATTTTCTCTATCTGGATGATTTGTTCGGCGATAATCAGCGGAACTTCATTTATCCCGTCGCCGCCGAGCCGAATGCGTCATACAGCTTTGAGCTGACCGATTTCGATCCCGCCGAACCTGTGAATATCAATGTGCAGGACTACGCGGGGAATACAGTATTGATGTATGCTCTTCCGTATTCGGTAAAAAGCGGAGATTGCGATGAGCTTCAATGGAACAAGATCGAATGTGAGGATCTGAGTCTTACATTTGCCGGCCCCGAGGGAAGCAGCCCCGTAACGCCTTCATATGTTTCGATCGATCAGGATCTGTTCTTTTATCTGACGCCCGATTGCTTCACGGAAGACGGGATCGTCCTTCCCGCTACATTCCTGCGAAACGCCGCCGTCGGCGAGCACACCCTCTGGATCTACGATACCGACGGCAACGGCTTTTCGGCAATTCTTACGGTTATGGAAGAACCGACATATGAAGAGCTGACGACCGAGTCATTAACCGCGGAGCCTACGACCGAAGAACCGACTACAGCGGAACCGACTACAGCGGAACCGACCACAGCGGAACCGACCACAGCGGAGCCGACCACAGCGGAGCCGACGACAGCGGAGCCGACGACAGCGGAGCCGACCACAGCGGAGCCGACGACAGCGG
>JAFRPB010000246.1 GCA_017429345.1 Clostridia bacterium
AAGCGGGCGGTCATGCCCGCCCCTACATCCGTGTGCCCTACGCCCCGTTAAATCAGAATTTACTGAGGCCCCCATGAAAAAACTTGCAATCGGAATCCTCGCGCATGTGGATTCGGGAAAAACGACGCTCTCCGAGGCGCTGATGTATCTGTCGGGCAATATCAAAAAGCTCGGCAGGGTCGACCGCCGCGACGCGTTTCTCGACACCTTTTCCCTCGAGCGGGAAAGGGGCATTACGATATTTTCAAAACAGGCGATCCTCAATTATAAAGACGCGGTCTTCACGCTGCTCGACACCCCCGGACACGTGGATTTTTCCGCCGAGACCGAACGCACGCTGCAGGTGCTCGATTACGCGATCCTCGTGATCAGCGGCACCGACGGCGTGCAGAGCCATACCCTCACGCTCTGGAAATTACTGCAGAAATACGGCGTGCCCTGCTTTGTTTTCATCAATAAAACGGATCTGCCCGGCGCGGACCCCGCAGCGGTGCTTCAGCAATTAAAAGAAAAGCTCTCGGACGGCTGCGTGGATTTTTCAAAGAAAGACGGCGCGTTTTACGAGGACGCCGCCCTCTGCGGCGAGCGGCTGCTCGAATGTTATACCGAAACAGGGACGGTCCCCGACGGAGAGCTTCGGCGGGCGATCCGGGAGCGGAAAATATTTCCCTGTATGTCCGGCTCCGCGCTGCGTCTTGACGGCGCGGAAGAATTCCTGAACTGTATATATGAATATACCGAAGCGCCGCCCCGCCCCGAAGCGTTTGCGGGCAGGGTCTTCAAGCTCTCGCAGGATCCGCAGGGCGCGCGGTTGACCTTCCTTAAGATCACGGGCGGGAAGCTGCGCGCGCGGGAGGTTTTACGGAGCGAAAAGAATACCGACGGCGAAAAGGTCAACCAGATCCGCGTTTATTCCGGCGAAAAATACGCCGTGACCGACGAGGCGGACGCGGGAAGTGTCGTCGCGGTCACGGGGATCACCTTCGCCCGCCCGGGGGACGGTCTCGGCGCGGAAGAAGACGCCCCCGCGCCGGTGCTTGAGCCGGTGATGACCTACGGCGTGACGCTGCCCGAGAACTGCGACGCGCATTCGGCGCTCGAAAAATTCCGTCTGCTCGAACGCGAGGACCCCGCCCTGCACGTGGAATGGGACGACCGTCACGCGCAGATCCGCGTGCGGCTGATGGGCGATATCCAGATGGAAATTCTCAAAGCCGTCGTTCTGGACCGCTTCGGGCTCGACGTGAGCTTCGGCAGGGGCAGGATCATTTACAAAGAGACGATCGCGGACACGGTCGAGGGCGTCGGGCATTTCGAGCCGCTGCGCCACTACGCCGAGGTGCACCTGATCCTGAAGCCCGGCAAACCGGGCAGCGGGCTTGTCTTCCGCTCCGCGTGCAGCGAGGACAAGCTCGAAAAGAACTGGCAGCGCCTGATCCTGACGCATTTATACGAAAAAACGCACGTCGGCGCGCTGACCGGCTCGCCGATCACGGATATGGAGATCATCCTCGCCGCGGGCAGGGCGCACCCGAAGCACACCGAGGGCGGCGACTTCCGGCAGGCGACCTACCGCGCCGTGCGGCAGGGCCTGCGCAGCGCCGAAAGCGTGCTGCTCGAGCCGATCCTTGAATTCACGCTCTCGGTCCCGCAGGAAAACGTCGGCAGGGCGATGACGGATATTCAGAAAATGAACGGTGAATTCTCTCCGCCCGGGCAGGACGGGGATCTCGCCGTGCTGACGGGGACCGCGCCCGCCTCGCTCCTCGCGGAATACAGCCGCGAGGTCACGCAGTATACCCGCGGCAAAGGCAGCCTTCGCACCGCGTTTTCCGGCTACGCGCCCTGTCACAATGCGGAAGCCGTGATCGCCGAGATCGGCTACGACGCGGACGCCGATACGGAAAACACCGCGGATTCGGTCTTCTGCGCCCACGGCGCGGGCTTCACGGTCAAATGGGACGAGGTCCCGCAGCACATGCACCTGCCCTCCGCCCTGCCGAAAAAAAGAGAGAGCGCCGCGGCGCCGTCCTTCGTTCCGCAGACCGCGGGCGGCGCGGGAAGCCCGGCGCGGAAAGACGACGTCTTCGCGCTCGACAAAGAGCTGATGCGGATCTTCGAGAAGGCTTACGGCCCGGTAAAAGACCGCGAGGATCCCTACGGTCTGCGCAAGCCCGACCGTCCCGCCGCGTCGCGCGAGGTAAGAGAAAAGATGACGCCGACCTATCTCGGCAAGGAATATCTGCTCGTCGACGGCTACAACGTGATCTATTCGTGGGATGAGCTGCGGCGGCTTTCCGAAACGAATATGGACGCCGCGCGCGAGGCGCTGCTGCGCCTTTTGTGCAATTACAGCGGATACAAAAAATGCGAGGTCATCCTCGTTTACGACGCCTATAAAGTCAAAGGCGCCGACCGTGAGATCGACACGGTCGGCAGCGTGAGCGTCATATATACAAAAGAGGCGGAGACCGCCGACACCTACATCGAGATTACCTCGCACGAGCTGGCGAAGGACAACCGCGTGCGCGTGGTCACCTCGGACGGCATGGAGCAGATCATCATCTTCGGCGCGGGCGCCCTGCGCGTTTCCGCCGAAGCGTTCCGCGCGGAAATGACGCAGGTGATGAGGGAGATACGGGAGAGTTTACAGGGATGAGAGATAAGGGATGAGGGATGAGAGAACGATAATGATACACTCTGCGTCTCGGTTTACTCTTGTATTTATAGCAAAAAACTGACGCAATCACGTATTTTGAGGCAGAAATGATATTAGACAAGCCCTCATCCCTTATTCCTCATCCCTTATCCCTAAAACCTGAAATCTCGGGCTGCTCTGCAGCCCGAGATTTCAGGTTTTATACACATTCACCTCATACGGACGCAGCACGTCCACGGGGGCGGCGCAGCTCGAGAGCACGCATTTACCCTCGGCGGGCATCGGCCGTCTGACCGTCTTATCTGTCAGGTTCATCTCGATATAAAATCTCTTTTCGCCGCCGGTTCTGAACAGGCAGAAGGTCTGATCGTTCGTCTTCAGCGGCTCGAAGTCGCCGTAGACGAGCGCTTCCTTATACTTTTTGCGCAGGGCGATCAGCGTCTTGTAATAGTGGAAGGGGCTCGTGCCGTCGAACATCTCCGCCTCGGCGTTGCACTCGCGGAAATCTCCGTTCACGCGGATCCAGGGCGTGCCGGTCGTGAAGCCCGCGTTATCGTCGGCGCTCCAGCACATCGGCGTGCGCGCGTTGTCGCGGGAGCCCGCGAGAATGATCTTCCACGCCTTGTCCGGCGCGACGCCTTTTTTCGTCATCTCGGCGTATTTGTTGATCGATTCCACGTCGCGGATCTCGCTCATATCGTGAAAAGCGCAGTTCATCATGCCCAGCTCCTGTCCCTGGAAGATATAGGGCGTGCCGCGGCCGGTGAGCAGCATCGAGCCGATCAGCTTCGCGAGGGGCTTGCGGAACGCGGGATCGGGGTTGACCTTCGAGACCATGCGCGGGTTGTCGTGATTCTCGATCACGAGCGTCGGCCACGAAGAGCCGTGCAGCGCGGTCTGATACTTCGTGAACATATATTTGAGGTATTTCAGGTCGTAGCGGTAATCGTCCCAACGCTGCTTGCCCGGCGCTTCGAGCTGATCAAACAGGAAGGTCTCGCGGATCTCCCCGCGGGAGTCGTCGACGAGGTATTTCGCCATCTCGACGCCGATGCCGCCGGTCTCGCCGACGCAGAACGACTCGGGGAATTTCTTGAACGAATTCTCGTTGAGCTCGCGCAGATACTCGTGAAGGTGCGGTCCCCAGAAATAATGCTCGCCGCCGTAGCCGAGGAATTCGCCCACCAGCGGGCTGCCGTCGGGCAGGCCCTCCGTCTTCGAGATCATGCTGATCACGTCCATGCGGAAGCCGTCTACGCCCTTTTCGAGCCACCACGACACCATCTCCGCCACGTCCGCGCGCACCTCGGGATTGTCCCAGTTGAGGTCCATCTGTTTTTTCGAGAACAGGTGCAGCGCCCACTCGTCGAGCTCGGGATAATAATTCCACGCGGAGCCGGAGAACAGCGAGGTCCAGTTGTTCGGCGGGATCCCCTCGCCTTTTCCCTTTCTGAATATGTAATAATTCTTGTATTTTTCGTCGCCGGCGAGCGCTTTCCGGAACCACTCGTGCTCGTCGGAGGTATGGTTGACGACAAGATCCATCACGAGCCGCATCCCGCGCGCGTGGATCGCCTCGAGCATCGCGTCGAAGTCCTCCATCGTGCCGAATTCGGTCATGATCTTGCGGTAATCGCGGATATCGTAGCCCATATCGTCGTTGGGCGAGTCGTAGATCGGGCTGAGCCAGAGCACGTCCACGCCGAGTTCTTTCAGGTAATCGAGCTTCGAGATGATGCCGCGCAGATCGCCGATGCCGTCGCCGTTCGAATCCATGAACGAGCGCGGATAGATCTGATAAATGACGGATTCCTTCCACCAGCGCGGGTCGACCTCGTCCTTCGTGACGACCTTTTCGGGCGTGTAGTCAAGCAGGCGGCAAAGATGCGCGATCGTCTCGGGAGGCATCTTGCCGCCGAGCAGCTTCGACAGACTTTTCAGCTTGATCCTGCCGATCAGGGGATTGTGCAGCACCGCGTCGGGGATCCCCGCGTGGTAGCCGACCATTTCGACAAGATCGCCGCCGACCGGCGTTTGCATGACCTGTTTGAGCGTGCTTTCAGGCGTGATCGACATATTTATCATCCTTTCGGGATATTCTGTGTTAATCATATCATAATGATGTTTTGTTTGCAAGTAAATTCTGATTTGTCGGGGAGGCTATTTGTCGGGGCGGGCATGACCGCCCGATCGACGGCGAAGGCATCCCCACCCTTGCGGTGGGGGTGGCGAGGCGGAGAAATTGTATATTTTTCAATAGATTTAACCGTTTTGCATTTTTCGCCCGTCCAAAAAGGACG
>JAFRPB010000247.1 GCA_017429345.1 Clostridia bacterium
CGACGGCCTCCGTTTTTGACGCGCCGCAGCGCTGACAGGAAATCCGTTTCTGCCCCGCCGCGGTGCAGGTCGGTTCCCTCGTGATCACGCCCTGATCCCAGTCGTGCCCGAGCGGATCGCCGTATGTGAACGTCTCGCTGTCGTCTTTCAGAATCAGTCCGCAGTTGACACAGGAGAAATAATACTCTGCGCTGTTGAAGCAGTCCGCTTCTCTTTTCACCGCCTCCGGACAAGGCACGGGATCGTTGAATAGATGAATCCCTGTCGGCGCGGTGATATCCGTGCGGTAGGTCTCGCCGCAAAGGTCACAGGTATATTCCGAGTAACCCGACTCCACACAGGTGGGCATCTGCAAGTACAGATTCGTTCTCGCGTGATCTCCGTACCGCCGGATCCGTTCGAACGAGCCGCAGTCGCAGACGTACAGTCCGTCGCCCTGCGTGACGCAGTTCGGTTCAACAAAAGAATGCCTGAGATAAGCGAAGTTATGTTCGTGTCCGTTCATTACAACGTAGGGCACGCCGTGCGCGATTGCGTTCGCGATGATCGGCGCGTCCTCGCTGTCGGTGCAGATCGTTATCTCTTTGCACGATTTGAGCGCGTCGCTGCCGACGGTCGTAACGGTTGAGGGAATATAGATCCTCTGCAGGCAGGAATTGTCGTCCGCTTTCGAGATTGCCCGATCGGAGATGCCAACCATCCCCTGCGGCAGGTCAACGGATTCTATGCTGCCGATATAGCAGAGAGAAAGAGTAGTCAATTTTCTCATCTGCGTCTGCCGCAGATCGAGGAAATGAAGATATTTCGTATACGCAAACGCAGAAGAGCCCACGCCGACAACGGTTTCGGGCAGAACATACATCACGTCTTCTTTCGCCGCCGGATAACGCAGCAGACTCGTCTGCTCCTTGTTATACAGAAGCCCGTCGTTCGAGCTGTATTTCGTGTTATCGACGGCAACAGTGAAATTCTTCGCCGTTTTCAGGTTCCAATAGAAATTTGAAGAAATATTCGTAACCGTCGAGGGTATGGATACGTCCAACACCTCCGCATCGTCTTCCTGCGGAGTATACACTGCGTTTTCAAGCTTTTTGATTCCTTCACAGACAACGATGCGATCCGCACTCGGGCAGTGACCGTAGATTTTCTCATATACATAACTCAGCGTGCCCGGAACAACGATCTCCTTCAGCGCAAGGCTTTCCGTAAACGTTCCGCTCCGGATCGTTGTTAAACTGTCGTTAAATGTTATATGCTCCAAAGAATAAGAGTTGTCGAACGCCCCTTTGCGGATCTCTGTCAAATCCCGGGGACAGGCCAGAGCCGTCAGAGAATGTGCGTCGGCAAACGAGTATTCATCGATAAGCTGCAGCGTCTGCGGCAGATGAAGCTCGTTCATACCGTACAGTCCGGCAAAGCCGTATGCACCGGTGGACGTAATACCTTCGCCGATGAATACACGTTGGATCCTGTCGGCATAAAAACGCCACGGAGAAGAGATGAAACTGTTTCTGTCGGGCAGAGCGCCCTCGCCGATCACAGACAGCGTATTGCCGCTGATCTGCCAGATGAACCGACGGTCGATAACGCTGCCGTAACTGCCTTCGCCGAAGATAATGTCTGTAACCGTATGCTCTCCGCAGACACTGCAGATGTGCATTGTATACCCCGGAGATTCCTCGCATGGTTCATATATGACGTCGGAAAAGGAATGATGTTCGATCGGCGGCGCACCGTCCGTGTTGCAGTAAAGGCAGGGGAAGCGCGTCACGCAGGGTTCGTCCTCGCTTATGATCCCTACTGTGGAGAAACAGTGCGTACTGACTGTAATATCCCTGTCAAGAACTGCCGTGGCAGGATCAAACGGTTCGCCGTTGCGGCTCATATAAAATCGGTATCCCTCCGGCGGCGTGATTACGGGAATAACGCCGTTCTCGGCAACCACCTTGTCGTATCTGCCGCTCTGCTGGCAGAAATACTTGACCGTATACGGTCCGTCGGCGTGCCGTTTCGTGATCGCTCTGACCGCGACGTTCCCCTCCTGCCGGGACTGCCAGGGATCTATGTCGGTTATTTTATAAAAGCTTTCGTTTTCGTGGGTCGTCACAAATGTATTCGCTGTGTTTCTTCCTTCGAAATAAACAACCTTCTGGTTTTTAAAAACAACTGCAAACCGTTCGCCCGCATGCAGATCGACGTCGCCCTCAACCTCAATATACCCCCTGTCCGGTACGGGACCGCTCTGCGTATACAAAAGAGTGCCTGCGCTCGGGTCGTCGCAGTTTTCCGGCAGATCTCCGTAAACCTCAAAGATATATATATCATCATAAAATATCTGTGGTGAATATAAGGTTTTTTTATAAACGTTGGTATAAGGCGATCTGAACGGCGCTACCTTAATAAGATATTCGTCAGCTTCGGCAGTAAAAATATTCGCCGATTCACATCCCTGAAAGTGTCCATACGATCCGACGCCGTCATAAAAATACGCATTCTCATAATCGCGCACCGTCTCCATATCATACACGACAAAGTTTGTCAGGGTTTTATCTTCGTAAGAGATCCAGAAATACCCGTCGTTGCCGAATCTCGTTCCCCAGCTGTTTCTGACCAGCCATGCGCCGTCGGACGCCGGCTTTGTTCTCTGGGTAAAATTGTCCGTGCTGAAATTATCGTCCCAGCCGATAATGTTGATCCCGTGGTTCGTGCCGTTCTCCGTCGGATAATAATAGGTGCAGGGAGCTGTATTGTCTTCGCTCCCCCAGATGAAAGAAAACTTATTCTCATCCACAAAAAAGCTCGCCTGAACGCATCCGTACTCGAGAATCGCCTGTTTGATATTTTCACGATCAGCTGTAATCTCGTCAATAGAATTCACAGTATAGTCACGTGTATAACGCTCGTCAAAGGTCAGCGTTTCATAAATGCTCTGCACAAGCGCGTCCTCGGAGCTCGTATCCAAACTGTATCTCGATTCGTTGACCGGACCCGAAAAATTATAAACGGCGTATCTTGTCATGATAAAATTCCCGCCGGCGTCCAGTACGTTTTCCTCGGAATCGTCATATATAAAACCGTCGTTGCGCGAATCGTCCACACCCGGGTAATAGGTGTTTCTGCCGTTCCACGCAAGAAAATATTCAGAAAGATCCGCGTCCTCAAGGCTGCAGATCCCTTTTTTGATCAGATTTGCTTCCATTGCGGCGGTCGCGGCGAACGCCCAGCAGGTGCCGCCGATCTGCTGCTTGACCGGCGTGATCAGGCCCTCGTCGCGTGCGTCGTAGCTCGACTGCAGTGCGGGCGCTCTGCGCGGGCCGCCCTTGCCGGCAATCTCCTGCTTCGGCGCGACGGTTTTCAGCTCCTCGATCTCAACGCGCTCGCCCGCGGCATTGATCCAGAAGCCGTCAACAAGGCCGTATTCGCTCGCCTTACCGACGACGTAATACAGCGTTTCACCGTCGGCACCCGGCGAGGTAATACCTGAAAAGGAATACCCCTCCGGCAGAGGCGGCAGCTCCAGCAGAGCGCCGTCTTCCTCCGGCTGCGTTTCGATCGCCGCCGCGTCGTCTGACGGATACGCTTCCTCTTCCTCATACGCGTCTGCTGCGGGCGCGGTCTGCGCGTCCTCCGCGGCAAGCGCCGTCTGCCCCGAAAGGGCAGGCAGGACCACGGAAAGACTCAGTACAAGAGAAAGAAACAACGCCCATATACGAACGGTTTTCTTCATATGCGAACACCTCACTCTTAATAAATGCGCTTTCAATATATATGTCGATAAAAAAACCGAAATATTACTATCATTATGCAAAAAATTTCTTTTTTTTCTAATACCGTTTCCGTCAGTCAAAATCAGACAAAAACGGTATTTTACCACATTTTATTATAACACAGAAAGCTCTTTTTTGCAATACGCGGCGTCAAAATGCAGGAAAATCACGTCAAAATGCAGATAATTCTGATGATATAATACGCCGGGCAGGTTAAGGAAGCGGTTAAGAAAAGAGTAAAGAAAAGGTAAAAATGCCTGTGTAA
>JAFRPB010000248.1 GCA_017429345.1 Clostridia bacterium
CGGCATCTAAAATTCCTATGTTCGCCGCCAATGCGACCGCACATTTTGGCTCATTTGTCAAGCCCTTTTTTGAAAAAAACTCGTTTTTTTCAAAAAAAGTAGGACCCCTCTTTTGAGGAATCCTTAACTTAATGACATTGCAGAGGTCTGCCGTGCTACCGGCGGGTGTGCCCAACGCCCCGATAAATCAGAATTTCTCCGCCCCGGCGGGATTGACCGCTTCTTTTTTTTATGATATAATGAAAAAAACTGTTGTGTAAGGAGATATTTTCATGCAGTCCTTTTTATCCAGATTCGTAGCGCTTTTAGCGTCGATCATTCTCTGGTTCACCTCCGTCTTCGGTCTGGGGGCGAAGGGGCAGAACGCCGCGCTTCGTTTGCTTTATCCCGACTACGCCGGCGCGCGCACGCAGCTTGACGAGCTGCCCGGTCTTGCGGACGGCTTTACCCCGCAGGGCGTGACGTATCTCCCTGAGGAAGACGTCTATCTTTTATGCGGCTATATGGACGACGGCACCGCGTCCCGGCTGTACGTGCTGCGGGGCGGCGAATACACGGAGCTTACAATGCTGCAGCAGAACGGTTCTGTCTATACCGGCCACGCGGGCGGGATCACCGCCGCGGGAGCGTATGTTTACATCAGCAACAACAAGCAACTTTACGTTCTGGAGAAGGCGGCGGTGCTTTCCGCGAACGGCGGGGACGAGCTGCCGTTTGTCGGCTCTGTCGCCGTGCCCTGCCGCGCCTCGTTCTGCGCAAGCGACGCGCAGAGGGTATACGTGGGCGAATATCACCGGGACGAGGGCTACGAGACGGATCCCTCACACGAGCTGACCGCGCCGGACGGCACGGTATACAAGGCGCTCGTGTTCGGATATACGATCTCGCCGGACTCGCCGTTCGGGCTTCTTTCGGACTCCCCCGCCGTAGCTTTTTCGACCTGCGACAACGTGCAGGGATTCACCCTGACGCCCGACGGGACCGCCGTGCTGTCCTGCTCGGCGGGCAGCTCTGATTCAAAGCTGCGGTTCTATCACGGCGCGGGCGAACCGGACGGCGCTTTTCCGCTGGACGGCGTTCAGATCCCGCTGTATTATCTGACCGGCGAACGGCTGCTCGCCGATATCACCCTGCCGCGCATGAGCGAGGATATCGAATACGACGACGGAGAGATCGTGCTCATCTTCGAATCCGGCGCAAGACAGATGTTGTCGGACCGCCCGTTCATCGAAAAAAACATCGTCAGACTCTCGGTCGACGCGCTGCTGAAGTAAACGGAAAGCGACCGTTTTCCGGCCCCGGGCGGCGTGCGGCTGACAAAAAAATAAAAGAACAAAACAATTTTCAGGAGGCAAAATTTATGAAACTCAGAACGATCTCTCTTATCTGCGTTGCGGCGCTGCTGCTGACGCTCTGCGCCTGCGGGACCGCGAAAAAAGATCCCGATGCGCAGCCTTCGGAAAACACCGAGACGACCGCGGATGAGACGACCGGAGACGGCGGTCTTGAGCCCGTGAGCGACGACGTCGGCGGCTGGACCTGGTCGAAGTGCGAAATGGACTGCTTCGGTTACGACACGGGCGGCGTCACCTGTTACCTGTCGTTTGATTATCCGGACTGCTTCAAGGCGGCGGAAAGCACCGACAGCGGCGAGCAGTACCGCGGTTATTACTACAACCCGGAGAATGCGGATGCGACGGCGAACGAATCCCCCTACGGCATTTACGCTTATTTTGCGCAGGGCGGCTACAGCGCGAAGAAAGACACCTTCGACGAGCAGATCGAAGGCGGTCTTACGGAACGCGAGCTGGGCGGACGAACCGTGTGGTTCGGAGAGCTTTCCCCGGATCAGAACACCGGCTCCCACGCCTTTGTCTACTACACGGCCTATTCCGATGACGAGTGGGCGAGGCTCTTTGTTATTCTCTGCGATCCCGAGGCGGACGGCGCGTTCCGGAGCACGTTCGAGCAAAGCATGAACTTCATGAAATAACAGACCGGCGGACGGCGGATCCCATATGCCGACCGCCGGTCTCCCCCGAAAATAAATACGCCTCCGTTCGTTCGGCGGCGTATTTTTTATTTATTTCTCCGCGGAGCCGGAGAAGTCCGCGTCGGTTCCGGACGGACTTTGTCCGCCGGGGAAGGCTGTTTTTGCTTACGATGCGGATCCCGTTATGATCTCCTTCACGGCGTAATACGCGGGCTTGGGGGTGCCGTCCAGATTGAACAGGCCCCACTTCGTCTCGAACGGACACCACGAGTGACCGCAGACGTAGCAGATCGGCATATCCTGACAGCAGTAAATAATTATCCCCGCGAGGCAGTTCAGCTCCTTGAGCTCGCCCATCACCCGTTTGAAATATTTCGCCTGTCCTTCCGGCGTGTGCGGGATATTCTCCATCGTTTTTTCGGACGTTTCGCCGTAGAAATGCTGATACTCCTTGCTGAACACGTATTCCGCCCAATGCTCCTGCTCGTCCGGGTACAGATCCTGCAGTCTCTGCCGGAACTGATACGGCAGTTTGTTGATGAAATTCATGCCGTCCGCGATCGCTTCGGCCTCGGTGGAATACCCGTAAACGCCGAGGATCTGGGCCTTCTGCTCGGCGGATTTCGGGCCGCCCTCGCTCCAGAAGCCGAATTCCTCGACGATGATCGGCTTGCACGTGAGCCGGTACAGCTCCTTGACGTCGTCCGCATAGGAGCTCGCTTTGGAGTTGCCCTGATTGCCGTTGTAAAGGTCGATCCCGACGTAATCGCAATAGGGAAGATACGGCTTCATCAGCTTGTGCAGGTTTTTATTGATCCCCGCCGAATTGTACCCGATGGGGAAGTTCTCCGCAATCGGATGAAGCGCCTGCAGCTGAACGCCGATGAATACCGCCGCTTCTTCCAGCGTCAGGGGTTTGGTGAAGCCGTCGATGCCCATTTCATTCGTGATCTGAAACGCGCTCGTGATATCTTTCAGGTCGTTATAGAGGAATACGGCGATCTCCTGCGTTTTCTCGATCTCCCCGACAGGATCAAAGCCGCCGATGTTGAAGTAGTCTTTCGGATACGGCGTGATCGCCATGACCTTGAAGCCGCGGTCGGTATAGCCCTTCGCGCGGTCTTTGAAATTCAGGTAGTTCCGGCTGATGCTGCCGTCGCGCTCATACGGATAGGGGATGTCAAACCGCACCCACGTAAGCCCCGCGTCGGCGAGCATGTCATAGTTTTCGTTCGGGTGGCATACGCCGTAGATAAATCCGCCGTTTTGTTCCTTCAGCGCTTCGACTCTCTTGTCGGGCAGGTTGAGAATGCTGGAGAAAAAGCAGATAATCGTCAGAAACAGCGCTTCCATTGTTGCGATGGCTCTCATTTCAAGCTCTCCTTATACATATTTTTTTATTTGGTGATATTTGTCCGGGCGGGTTATTTCTTGAACGTGATATACAGCATCGATCCGCTTTCGATCGTGTCGGGCAGCGGGATCTCGACCCATTCGCAGTTCTCGTTGACCGTCATGCACTTGTCGACCGTATACTCTCCCGCGTCGATTTTGAGCGGGCGGTCTCTTTTTTCGGAGACGTTCGAGATCAGAAGCGCCTGCCCCTCCTCGCCTGTCGCGGCGACCGCGTACAGATCGTCGGCGAGCCGCATGTTCTTTATTTGGGCCTGACTGCCGAGCTTGTATAACTGCCCGAACGCCCAAAAACCGTAATACGCGCTTGAGGGCTGACGGCCGACGAACAGACCGGACCAGAGCGTCCCGTCGTCGTCTCCGTTGTAGTAATGCGCAAGATCCAGCCCTTCGTTCTGGAACATCAGCAGCATCGACGTCTGATTCGCGCCGTAGCGGCGGTCCAGCTTATCGTTTTCCGTGGGATTATAATTCCACTCGTCGCAGACGATCTCCGTATCGCCGTAACCCGCCTTCGCGAGGGTCTCTTTCACGTATTGGATATAAGAGGCGTTCTTGCCGGTGACCGTGTAGCTGTGCCACGAGAAGAAATCCATCGGCGAGCCGTGCTCCTGAATATAGCTGAGGAAATTCTGATAGTAGGTGACGAAATACTGATTCCGCGGGGTCGATCCGGTATTGATCGCGTTGGTTTTTGTCAGCGCGTAGAAACCGCAGGAACCGTAGCCGCCGATCTTCAGGTCGGGGAATTTACTTTTCAGATACTTTGCCGAAACGTCGTAAAGGCGGAAGAATTCTTCATCTGAGCCGACCCAGAAGTGGTTATCCGCGATATCGTCGCTGTTTTCGGGCTCGTTCCAGATCTCCCAGTATTCGATATTATAGTGAAATCCGTTCGCCCAGCCCTCGTTGTAGTGCAGGATGATATGCTCGCAGATCTTCGCCCATTTCTCATAGTCCGCGGGCGGCAGCAGGAACTCGCGGTCCCGCACCGGGTCGCTCCAGCTGATCCCCAGACGGAAAAACGGCTCCATGCCCGTATCCCGGATCGCCGCGATCACCCGATCGCAGTCTTCAAAGCAATAGGCGCTCTCGTCGCGGACGTCCGCGGAAAAATCGGGAAAGATATTATGGATATCGGTCACGGGGATATCGTGCGTTCTGCACGAGGTCATGTTCGCCTCGGTGAAATACCGGTCGATCTCACTGCCGACCTCGTATTCCGGCATTCTGCCGACGTTGTGCACGGGCCGGATCTCGTCGACTACGTTGTCAAAATCGATCCGGATCACGTTGGGCGTAAAGACCAGCTGTGAAAGGGAAGTAAAAAACGCAATGATCGTCATAAACACGCCGATGATCTTCTGCAGCATAAAAATCGCCTCCGTCATTTTTTATCACAAATCTATCATACAATATATTTGCGAAAAAAGCAAGAAGAATACGGGCGGCTTTTGGAACGGTAGACGGTCAACGGTCGACAGTCAACAGTCGACAGTCGACAGTTTACAGTCAACCGGCAACAAGCAACAAGCAACGATTTCACGACTTCACGATTTCACGATTTCACGACTTCACGATTTCACGCCGGCACAGCTTCCGATACACTTCGAGACTGACGAGAACGCAGGTGAAGGCGACCGTTCCGCCCACGGTCACGTCGCTGAGGTAATGCGCGCCCATAACAAGACGCGTGGCTGCGACGGCGACGGTATAGACGAAGGGCGCGGCGAAACAGAGGAAGGGATACTTGCGCCCTTTTTCGCTTACAAACGGCAGGAACATCAGAAAATAGCTCATCCCCGCGCTGCCGGTGTGCCCGCTCGGGAAGGAGTGCGCGCCGGTGTTGCCGTTGATCACGTACCAGGCGGTGAACGCGTCGTATCCGTCGGTAAGGTCGCGGAAGCGCACGCGCCCCCATACGGCTTTCATCAGGTTGATGATCCCCGAGCTCACCGCGCAGCCGCAAAGACCGATCAGCGCGATCAGAACAAGGGGCTTTTTCATGCGCTCCGGCACGTGAATAAAATACAGCGCCAAAAGGAACAGCACCGCGACGCCGAGACCGTAAAGCACCCCGTAGCCGAACCGGAGATCCGAGGCGGCGAACAGCCGGCGGGCGACGTAATCCCCAAGATAAACGCCCGCACCGAGGGTGCAGAGGGTGAACAGCCCCTTCAGCCACCGGTTCTCAAGGCACTTCGCGAGCACGCCGCAGGCGGAAAGCACCAGCAGATACAGCGGCGCTTCGCCCGTATCGGCGAACCAGTTGGCGACAAAACTGTCGGGATTGTTGACGGCGATATCGATCTTCAGATCGTATCCCGCCGCGACCGCCATCGCCGCGGCCGCAAGCACGTAAAACAGGATGATCCCGACCCGGTAGTTTTTCAGTGAAAACGGTTTCATTCTTCTATCTTCCTTTTCCGTTTTTTCAGAAACGCGCAGGGCAGAAGGACGAGCAGCCCGAGCAGCGCGACGCCCTCGAGCATCAGACTGACGGTGAAATACGCAAGATGCGAATCAAGCCCGTTGAGCATGTTCCGGTCGAGCACGCATAGCGCGGCGATGAACGCGCCTGCGATCACGCACGCGGCGACGCCCCCGATCACGCGCTTTTTGACGCGCTTCCCTTCTCTGCGGGAATAACCGCAGACCGCGAGAGGAATGACCGTCAGCGCGATCGCAGCAAGCATCCCGCCGGAGGTCGCGGCAAGCGGGAGATCCCCGAGACTGACAAGCCACGCGGTCGCGCAGATCCCGCAGACCGCCGCGATATCGGCGAGCAGCAGAATATTTTTTTTTCTGATAAGGGCGGCGACCGTGAGAATCAGCGCGAGCGCGGCGATCGCCGGGATCAGATACAGATCGATCTTGAGCACGAGACCCTCGGCGTCCACCCACGCCAGCGGATAGAACAGCGGATCGATCGCATCCGGCATCGGCTTTCCCTCGTCATAAGAAGTCACGCCGAACCTGCCGAGATCGTCGAACAGCTCCCGGTTCGCCTTTGTCCAGCGGCCGACGGCAAGACTGCGGCGGAATTCCCCGAGACCGTTGCACGCCTTGTAATACCGCCAGCTGAGCTCGGAGCGGCGGACGCACTCCGCCGCGGCTGTATCGCCCGCATCTTCGCATTTTCCGATCGCGGTCGCCCACAGCGCGTCGACCGTTTTCACGTCGCTTTCCGTTACGCCGTGCATGACCTTGAGCATCGACGCGCGGTTGTAAAGATGCCCGTTCCGGTCGCCCGCGTGCGCCGTGATATAATCAAGATACGTCTCTATTTCGTCGGCGCCTTCCCCGTAATACGCCTGCAGGAATCCGCGCAGGAGCTGTTCGTTTTCCTCTTCGGTCAGGTCCTCCCGCATGTTGCAGGCGAGCAGATACGCGCGCAGATCGGCAAACTCGGTGTCGCAGACGACCGTTTCGCCCACGCCCTGCTCAAATACGCCGACCACGTTGTTTTCTCGGAAGATCCGCAGATTCTCCCGCAGAACGCCGAAATTCGGAAAAATGCCCAGCGTCTGGTTGAAATCCGTTGTATAATCCCAGACGTAGAGCCTGTGACAGATCTTCGACCAGTCCTGCAGATCCCGATAGAACTCCGCGTTGACCGCGCAGTCCGGGTCGTCGATCGCGTGCGCGAAGCAGCATTCGATCGAGCACAGCCGCACGCAGACGTTTTCCCGCGTCGTGATGCCCGTCGGCGCTCGGCGCGTGTATTCGTATGCGAAGGTGTCGATGACCGCGTCCGGATATTCCGGCTCCACCGCCTCGGCGACCTGATTGACGAACCAGATCAGCGCGCCGGAGGGACCGCCGTATTGATCCGCAAGCGCCTTGCAGTCCTCGCACACGCAGTAATCGAAATTGTCGAGCTGCGACACCGAAACGATGTTCAGCGCGGCGTCGGGGTCGTAGGACACGGCGAGCCGGTCCTTCACGCCATCGATCGTCAGCCGGAGCACGTCCGGGTTCGAAAGGCACACCTGCGTCGGCTCCCGTTTTCCGCTGCGCTCGGTCAGCGCGTAATATTCGGGATGGGCGTCGAAATTCTCCCAATAGGGCAGAAAATCGGCCCCGAGCGTGTGACAGAAGCCCATATAGTTCACGGGCGCGCCGTAGAGACGGTCGATCCCGCTCCTGCTGCCGTTCAGCCCGTTGGCGACCGCGAACACCGGATCTCTGCCGGACGCCCAGTCCGTATCCGCGTATTCAAGCAGCGGTTCGTATTGATAATCGTACTCCGTCGGAAGCGTAAAACCGGCGTTTTCCGGAACGCTGATGACCGCGGAAGAATAGACCTCAACGCCGCATACGCGCCGCAGAAAGCCGTAAACGCCGTTCCACAGGCCTCTAGTGTCCCGGGCTTCGATGTAAAACGCGGGGACCTCCTCCGGCGCGTCCCGGTCCCCGTCGGACCCGGCGCGAAGCGAATACGAGCCCTTCCGGCGCTCCCCGCCGTCTTCCCGCAGCCGCAGAACGACCGTCCCGTCCGCTTCTTCTGCGGGATCAAGAGCGGGACGCGCTCCCGTGATCTTTTCAAGATAGTCCTGCAGAAGGGCGGCCGCCGCCTGTTCGGATTCCCCAGCGTTCTGTTCCGTCTTTATTGCGATCGTCGTCCCGGGCGCGGCAAATGCGCGGGCGGGGAAGATACATACAAGAAGCAGTCCCGCAAGCAGGACGCAGAGGATTCGGTTCTTCATCGGGTGCGCTCCTTTTCATGCAATTACCGTGATTTGTTTCATTATAACATATTGTTTATAAAAAAGAAAGCCCCCGGCGACCCGGCGCGTTCCCGCTGCCGGATCGTCGGGGCTGCTGACTGCGCGTGACGCAGCAGCCGCGATTTTATTCAGGATTTTATTCAAGAAGCCCCTTCACCGTGTCGCCGTGGCGTTTTTCGTCGTCCCGGACGCTCTGCACCTCGGGGAAACGCTCTGCGACGGGCGCGTAGTTATCGACCGCCGCATACTCGAATTTCGCGATGATCGGGTAAAGGCGCTTCCTGCCAAGAAGCCGATACAGGATCGGCAGCAGGGTCGCGAGCGTCTTTTTCGGCTTCAGCGTCCGCTGCGTGAGCTCCTTAAATACGGCGGCGTGCCGTCCCTCCTCCGCGGCGAGGCGGCGGAAGGTCTGCGCATCGTTTTGTTCCCGGACCGCGTTCGCGAGCGCTTGATACATCAGCACCGCGTCAAGCTCGCCCTGCTGGGCGCCGAGAAGCGTTTTCAGCTCGTTTCCGTCCATCTTTTTTTCCTTTACGTACCGAGAAACTTCTTCGCGAAATCGGCAGCCGCTTTCAGATCCTCTTCGTTCGGTCTGCCCTTGTGAACGCCCTTGAACTCTCCGCGGCAGTGGAATTCCCGTTCCTCCATCGGAATGCCGACTTTATCCGCTTCGGCTTTCACTTTTTTATACGTGGAATTCAGCATGGCGGCGGAACCGAAATTGACGATTTTGCCGACCGTGCTTTTATTAAGCGACTGCACGAAGCTTCTGACCTCGGGATCGATGCTGAACGCGTAATAGGAATTGCCCAGAAACAGCAGATCGACCGGTTCGGCGAGGGGCTCGCCGATCGGCAGCGCCTGCACGCCCAGCGCCTCGGCGACTGCCTCTGCCAGCCGTTTGGTGTTGCCTGTTTTTGTATAGTATCTGACCGCGTATTTCATGGTTTCGCCTCCGTTCGCTCAATAGCCGAAATATGCTTCGCAATAATCGTATAAAGCGCGGTCGTACTGATTCTCGCTGACGGGATCCAGCAGCAGACCGTGCCCGGACGCCGGGTAGAAAATATACCGGTAGTTGTTTCCTTCTTCTCCGAAGGTCTCCTCAAAGACCCGGACCATGGATTCCCGGTTCCCTTTCGTCACGATCGGGTCGTTCCCCGCGTAGGCGAAAATCGAGGGGACGATACTCTCGTTCACATAATACACCGGCGAGATCTCCTGCGCGAGCCGGAGCGCTTCGCCGTTTTCTTTCATTTCCGCGGTCAGCTCCGTGCCCGTCAGCATGGACGTCAGGTGATAGGAGGTCCCCTCGCCCCACGCCTCGGGCGTCAGGTCGGAAGGACCGACGCGGTTCGCGGTAAAAACCAGCGGGATCGCCGCATCTTCGGGACGGGAATAGCTGTAGAGCATCGAAATATGCCCGCCGGCGGAATAGCCCGACGTCGCGATCTTTGTGATATTCAGCCCGTTTTCATCGGAGTAATCGCGGATCGCGGCGATGCACAGCGAGATCTCGTCCAGCATCGTCCACACGGTCACGTCGCCGAAGGTATCGTCCGAACAGAGCGAATAGCTCATGGTGGCGGCGATATAGCCCTTCATCGCAAGCTTTTTGCAGTGGGGCGCCATATCCTCCTTTTCGCCTCCGGTCCAGGAGCCGCCGTGGATATAGAGAACGCAGCCGTTTTCTTCGCGGTCGAACGCGCCGTCCGGCACGTACAGGGTCACAAGATCCCGTTCCGCCTCGCCGTAACGGATGTTTTCAAACACGACGTATTTTTCCCCGATCATACCGAAAAGGGTATTGAACATCAAAAGAATGGTAAGAATGAAAGCCAGTATTTTCTGCATCGCCGTAACCTCCGTTTTTTATATTGCTTGCGTTTTGCCGTTCCTTATGTTAAGATAATGACATAACATATGTTACGTCATTATCTTAACACATCCGCTCTCCCCGCGCAACGAAAAAGCCGGGGGACGTCACACGGAGAGGGGTTTTGTTATGGCAAAAGCTTCCAACGCGGAGATGAAGCGTTTTACTCGGGAGTGCGTCTACGAAGCGTTTTTTCAGCTTCTCGAAACGACCGAATATGAAAAAATCACCCTGAGCGCGATCGCAGTCAGGGCGGGCGTATCGAGAAACGCCGTATACCGTAATTTTGAGGCAAAGGATCAGATCCTGAAAGCGTATATGAAAGAATTCGCGGATTCCCTTGCGGCGGAGCTGAAACGGGAAAACATCGCCTCGGATGAACAGTACGTCACGTTTCTTTTTACGCGGCTGTGCGCGTTCCGGGGATCGGCGAAGAGGCTGATCGCGCTGAACATGGAGGCGCTGCTTCTGGACGCTTTTCTGAGTATGCGCGACCGTTTCGCCGTCAGGACCGCGTACCGGGACTATTATGAAAACTGCCGGATCGGCGCGTTATTCTTCATTTATCTGACGTGGCTTGAGAACGGCTGCAGAGAATCGCCGGAGGAGCTTTGCGCTCTTGTGCGGCAGATCGTGAAACAGACGTTTTAAAACAGCACCGCACAGCTCTTCTGTGCGGTACTGTTTTTTGCTCTTATTATTGATCGCTTCGCGCCGATTCGCGTCAAACGTTCCTGAAAAATACCGGAAAACGAAATTGCCGCGCTCAACGCAGCGTCATCGACAGCTCGATCTCGTCCCCGTCCTCTTCTCCGGTCTCGGCAAAGCCCCTGCTTTGATACAGCTTCAGCGCCCGGGGATTTTCTTTGCTGCAGGTCAGGGTCACCCGGTCCGAAGGGCCGAAGGGCTTCGTTTTGATATATTCGAGCACCCGATCGAGAGCGGCGCTCCCGTACCCCAGTCCCTGCTTCGATGCGTCGATCATCATATGCCAGATATCGTATTCGGGAATATCGTAATCGTAGATCACCATGACGTAGCCGACCATCGTATCGCCGTCATAGATCCCGAAGGGCTGACACTGATCCCGATAGACGTACGCCTGCGCGAGACTGCGGATCGGGTTTGAAACAAAGCGCTCCTGCCCCGGCGCAAGCTTGAGATGGAACGCGTCGATGAAGTTTTCTTCCGTGATTTTTCTGAGCTGAACCATAAAAACCTCCGTAAAACTCTTTACTTCTCTATTTCAGTACAGTATAGCAGCCTCCGTTCGGTTTGTAAATATCCGAATGCCGATCTTCCGGCCGCGCTTTGCGGTTGATTTTTCGTTTTTTTCGTTATATAATTATTTTAGTCAAAACATAAAAGGGAGTCGGACCTTATGAACGGAAAAACGATAAAAAGAATCACCGCGCTTATTCTGACGCTCGCGCTCATGCTGTGCGCGAACGCCGCCGCATTTGCCGCGAACGGCTTTCAATACCGGCACGATCCGCGCGAAAACGCTGCCGCGATGCGGGATATCGTCGCGGACAAGAGCGCGGTCTACGGCTTCCGCCCGAGCGAAACGGGGAGTCTGAAGCTGTACGCGGACGCCGACTGGTCCGACCCGGAGATCGTATCGCAGGGCCGCGCCGACCGCATCGCGTACCACGAGAGCGTGCAGTCGATGTACGTCATGCTGAACGAGATGCGCGAGCATGGCAAAAGCGTCGAGGAGATCGCCCGCGCCGTCAGCACCCGACGCAACGAGATCCGCATGGAGGCGTACGCGGACGACCCGGAGGGGCTTGCCGCGCTGAAGGCGCGCAATCTTGAAAAATACGGGCACGAGGAAGGTCCCCTGCCCGACGAGCTTTACGCGCAGTACGGCTCCTGGGAGCGGGTGATGGAAAAATCCTTCAGCACCAACGCGGGAATGGACGCCTGTCTCGGGCTTTACGACGATTATTATTTCCTATACGTCGCTCTGGGCGACGTTCCGGCAGACGTGGTCATTTCGCTGCCCGATGAAGTGACCTGCGGCCGCGGGAAAACAAAGGTCCTTGACGCCGTGATCGTGACGAACGCGGCGGAGTATACCGTGCGTTTTGAAAGCGACGATGAGAAGATCGCGCGCGTCGACGAAAACGGCGCGGTCACCGGCGTACGGATCGGCGAGACGGCCGTACGGTGCATCGTGACGGACGCCGCCGGGTATGAGCATATCTCCGAGCCCTGCAGGGTCTCGGTCAGAAGCAATTTCGTCTTATGGCTGACGCGGATCCTCACGTTTTTCAAAGATCTGTTCCATATGGGCTGAAACGCCCTCGGGGCCTGATCGGGAAAGCAGAAAACCTCTCCGGAGAGCAGCCGGGACAAATCAAAAAACAACGCGCCGACAATCGGGGGATCTCACCGCTTGCATCCGGGCGCATGATATCGTTATTTACGGGACGGCGGTATGGATGGATATGAACAAAACGGGCAATTGTCTGATGCTTTCGGATACCGTATCCGACCTCGGCGCGGTGCTTGAGGGCTGCGGCGTGCCGGTCATAAGAAAATCGTTTGAAGAAGCCGTCGGGGCGGATCTTTCGCCCTTCGACGCTTTCGTCGTCTGCGCCGGCGGAAGGGTACTCGACGCGCGGCTGCGCGCCGCGTTGGAGCGCGAAACGGAAAAGGGCAAGCGGCTTTTTGCCGAGGCGCTGCCCAGCTGGGGCGGGATCTACTGCGGAGAACCGACCGGGACCGTCCGCAGCCGTCTGATCGTCACACCGGCGGGAGCCGAAGCGATCCCCGGCCTTGATACGGGCGACCTGCTGGACGACGGGGACAACAGAGCGTTCCGCCCGTGGTACGGCGTGCCGGGCATGCGCACGCTGCTGGTGTACCGCGCCGGGATCCCGGCGCACCGCCGGATCCCCGCCTTCGAAGAGAGGCAGGGCGACGCCCCGGCGCTTTGGACGATGGGCGAAAACGTGATGATGTGCGCTTTCACGCTGCATGATTTCAACCGCGCCCGGTTCGCGCCCCGGCAGGTGTGGCGCGCGTTCATCGGCTTTGTCGCCGAATGGATCACGGGCAGCGCCCCAGCGTATTTCCCCGCGCCGACGGTAACATATCGTACGGACGCCGATCTTTCGGAGAAAAGCGAATTTGAACGGCGGAGGAAAGAGACGATCGACAGAGGGATCGCCCGCCTCGGGGGCTTCCTTGTCGATCGGGGGCGCGGCGGCATCCGCGAAGGCCTGCGCCACAATATCTCCCCGGACGGGGTCCAGGCGGCAGCCGACGCGGTGCGGACGGACTGCTGCGGCGAGGCGGCGGGCGCGTTCTTGTTCCACGGCGCTCTGACGGGCTGCGAAGAGCATCTGCAGATCGCGGACCGGCTGTTCGATCTCATTTTCGGGCCCATGCAGATCCGGGGCGGCGCGTTCGACGGGATGCTCCGCTGGACCGATACGGCGTGGGAGGTCTGTTATCAGGACGACGCCGCACGTGCGCTCCTGCCCGCGCTTTACGGCTGTCTGTTCCTCGGCGGCGAGCGCAGGCTGCCGGAGATATGCAGAGCCCTTGATTTTCTTGTTAAAACGACGGCGAAGGACGGCTGCAGGGTCAGCCGGACGGATAAGCCGCAGCTCGCCGGGGACGCGCTCGACCGGCTCGCAGAAGCGGAGCACGGCCTGCCGAGCGCGCACTATAACGCCTATTACCACGCCGCGCTGCTGCTCGCATATCGTGCGGGCGGCGGAAAAGAATACTATGAAGTCGCCCGGCGCGGTCTTGAGACGATCATGTCCCAGTATCCCGACACCCGCCGCGAACAAAGTGAGACAGAAGAGCAGTGCCGACTGATCCTGCCGCTCGCGGCGCTCTATGAGGCGTCGGGGGAAGAAAAGCATCTTGAGATGCTGCGCCGGGTCACCGACGATCTTGTTTCCCGCCGGCACCCCTTCGGCGGCTATGCGGAATGGGACACCGGCTACAGGGCGTCCTGCGCGCGGGGCTCCGAGGGGGAATGCTCGCTGCTGACCGAAAACGGCGACCCCGTCGCGGATCTTCTGTATTCCAACAACTGGCTCCCGGTCGGCTTCGCCTGGGCGTATCACGCGACGGGCGACAAACGGTATTACGACCTCTGGCGCGGGATCGCGGCGTTTTTCATCCGGACGCAGGCGGTCTCCGACGACCCGGCGCTCGACGGGCTCTGGAGCCGGGCGTTCGATATGGAGCTCGGCGAGGTGTACGGCTGCCCCAACGATATCGGCTGGGCGGCGAACTGCAGCGAATCCGGCTGGACGGACGCGGAGATCTTGATGGGGCTGATGATGCCGGATATCCTCGGAGACCGGCCCGCGCTTTGCGCGAACAGTGAAAAGTGAGATGTGAAATGTGAAATGATTTCATCGAAAACGATCCGCAGCCGAGCCATACCCGACACCCGAATTCCGGTCTGACGACCGGTCCGAAAGGAGCAAACAATATGAAACTCTGTGTGCCGATCCCGTGTTTTTTCGGCGGTCTTCCCTTTGAAACGGCGGTGGAAAAAGTCGCCGCGCTGGGCTACAAATACGTCGAAATATACGACTGGCGGCAGCTCGATCCTGCCTCGGCGGCAAAGGCGCTCGAGGGTGCGGGCGTCACGATGCTCAGCATGTGCACGACGGAATTCCGTCTGACCGATCCCGCCTGCCGGGACCTCTGGGTCGACGGGATCAAAGAAAGCTGCGAGGCGGCTGCCGCGCTCGGCGTGAAAAAACTCATCACGCAGGTCGGGCCCGACACCGGCGCGGCGAGAGAAGCGCAGCGCCGCTCGATCGTCGAGGGCCTGAAGGCGGGGGCGCCGATCCTCGAGCGCGCGGGTGTGACCGTGATGGTCGAACCGCTCAACACGAAGGTCGACCACCCGGGGTATTATCTGACCTCCTCCGCCGAGGCGTTCGAACTCGTCCGCGAGGTCGGCAGCCCGAACGTGAAGGTCGTGTTCGATATCTATCATCAGCAGGTCTCCGAGGGGAACATCATCCCCAATATCACGGAAAATCTCGACTGTATCGCACATCTGCACGCCGCAGGGCATCCCGGCAGAAACGAGCTGCAGTTCGGCGAGAACGATTATAAAAATATCTTTGCCGCGGTCGATAAGGCCGGATTCCCCGGCGCATGCGGGCTCGAATACCGCCCGCTGCTCAGAGCCGAGGAAAGCCTTGCCGCTGCAAGGGAGATTTACAGTTAAAAATCTGATTTATCCGGATCGAAGGCATCCGGCAGCAGGCAATAGGCATCAGGTAACTTGCCAAGGCGCACAGCGTAGATTTGACATGTCTATTGCCTAAGTAACCACTGATTAATTCATATCTGAAGATTCGGCATGCACCTTGCTTGCATCTTTCCCGTCATATCGCCAAAAAATCCCTTGAAAAGCGACAGCCTTCCTACGGTCTTTTTTGAACAATCTGACGAAAAATCTGACAGCGCAATCTGCGCACCGGAATTAATCAGCGCTTACCTAATGCCCAATGCTTAATGCCTTGACCAAAGCCCGATAAATCAGATTTTGGGTGTTGGCATCTTTCCCGTTACGCAGTGCGTATATTCAACATTATCCAGCACCCAGCACCTAACACCCAACACCCAAAACCTTCCGGAGGCAAGACAATATGAAAAAAGAACGATTCCTTTGTTCCCGTGACGGGCTTGCCGTTCGGGGGCACGCATGGGGCGACCCCGACAGCCGTCACGCCGTGATCCTCTGTCACGGTTTTCTCGCAAACGAGCTGATGTGCCGGACGTACGCACGGCTGCTTGCCGGGGAAGGTCTTCTTGCCGTTACGTTCGATTTCTGCGGCGGCGGGGTGATCTGCCGCAGCGGCGGTCGTCTGCGGGATATGACGGTCCTGACGGAGAAAGCGGATCTTCTCGCGGTGATCGGCGCGGTGAAAGAAAAATACGCCCCCGAAAAGATCTCTCTTCTGGGCCTGAGTCAGGGCGGCTTCGTCAGCGGCCTTGTCGCCGCGGAGCTCGGGGAGATCGAAAAGCTGATCATGTTTTATCCCGCGGTCTGCATCCCGGACGACGCGAGAAGCGGAAAAATGATGTTCTACCGCTTCGATCCCGGCGATATTCCTCCCATGCTCGGCAAATTCCCCGTGAAGCTGGGCGGGGACTACGCGCGGGCGGTCGTCGGGATGGATCCGTATAAAGAACTGTCCGGCTTCGACGGTCCTGTGCTGCTGGTCCACGGCACCCGGGACGCGATCGTGAACATCCGTTACGCGCGGCGGCTCAAAGACGTATATGCGGACTGCCTGTATCGGGAGATCGGCGGCGCGGGGCACGTGTTCCGGGGGAGATACGACCGGATCGCCCGCGCGCTGTTGCTGGACTTTATGCAGTAAACGGCGTCTAAGGAGGATGTAAAATGATTTTCGGCGTTATTGTTGAATTCGCGGTCGGTCTGCTGTGCATCGTTCTCGGGATCGTCCTCTGGAAAAAGCAGAAGGTCTCCCTTGTGCACGATTATCATTACAGAAACGTAAAGATAGAAGATATCCCCGCCTATACCCGTCTTCTGGGGATCGGTTTGATCCTGATCGGCGTCGGGATCTGCGTTACGGGAATTGTAAATCTGTTCGAGTCTTCCTTTTGGTGGATCCCGATTCTTATCGGCTTCGTCGCCGGACTTCTCGTGATGAACCGGGCGCAGAAAAAATACAACGGCTCCTGGTTCAGCTGAAAAGCGTGGAAACAGGACGGGAGATCCAAAATGCCGCAGAAAGATATCTTATACATCGTCGCGGGCGACGAAATGCAGAAGCTCTTCGCGGAAAAATTCCCGGGGCAGGAAACCGTTCCGTTCCGCGAGGATTTTTCAAAGGGAACCCGGGAAGGATTCGCCTTTGACGAAAATTTCATTGCGGAAAGAGCCGCATTCTGGGGCGTTCCAGAAGAGGAATACGCCGAAAAAATGTCCGGGATCATCGAACTCGACCTTTCCCGGGATCTGACGCTCGTCTTCGGCGAAGACGACTGCTGCCGGGCAAACCTTGCGTTTCTGCTCGGCTATCTCAAAGAGCGGGGATACCGCGGGCGGATCCGGGTCCGCATCGTCGACGAATACGATCTCACCGTATTGCGGGAATATACGGCGGATCAATAAGGCGCGGAAGAATAAAAAATCCCGAAACCCGCAGCCACATAGAAAAACGGAAAGGAGCTTTCTACGATGGAGCATATACAGATCGAACAGAACGAAGTCCGCTTTACGCGCGGCGAGGACGTCGTGCGCATCACGCCCTGCGGGGCGAACGCGATCCGGTTCGAGGCGTTCCCCGGCGGAAAGATATTCGACGAGAATTATACGCTCATACCGCAGAACGCGGACGCCGTGATCGGGGAGGGCGAACGTTCCGTCACCGTGACGGTCGGAACGCTGTGCGCAAAGCTCGAGGATAACGGCAAGGCGACGTTTTCCGTCGGCGGCAGGACGATCCTTGAAGAAAAACCGGAGCTTGCCTTCCGCAGCGGCTTCCGGCATTATGAAAAGAACGCTCGCGGTTCGTATGCCGCGCGCGTCACCTTTCAGCCGAACGAGGGGGAGCACTTATACGGGCTCGGGCACGATGAAAACGGACGCTTCGATCTGAAGGGCTGTTCTCTCGATCTGCGTCACGTGAACGCAAGATGCACGGTCCCCTTCGTTTATTCCTCGCTCGGCTACGGCTTCTTGTGGAACAATCCCGCCGTCGGCAGCGTCGAACTCTCCTGCAATCGCACGCGCTGGAGCGTCGGCGCGACGAAAAAGATCGATTACGTCGTGATCGCGGGCACCCCCAAAGAGGTCGCCGGGACGCTGGCGGACCTGACCGGACACGCGCCGGTGATGCCCCACTGGGCGACGGGCTTCTGGCAAAGCCGTCTGCGCTACGAAACGCAGGAAGATCTGCTTAAGGTCGCGCGGCGGTATAAAAAAGAGGGGATCCCGCTCTCGGCGATCGTGTGCGATTATTTCCACTGGACGGAGCAGGGAGACTACAAGTTCGACCCCGCGTACTGGCCGGATCCCCGGGCAATGGCGGACGAGCTGCACGCGATGGGCGTAAAGCTGATCGTCTCCGTCTGGCCGACCGTGAACGAGAACAGCGAGAATTATCGGACGATGCTTGAAAACGGTCTGCTCATCGGCACGGAAGACGGCACGGGCAAGGTGTTCGACTTTTACGGACCGCAGGCGGAGATCGACGCGACGAACCCGGCTACGCGCTCGTTCGTGTTCTCAAAGCTGAAACAGAACTATCTTGACAACGGGGTCGACGCTTTATGGTTCGACGAGGCGGAGCCGGAGATCCACCCCGAGAATTTCGGCGCGCTGCGTCTGCATCTGGGCAGAGGCGACGAGGTCGGCCTGCTCTATCCCTATTATTACGTCAAAATGGCATACGACGGGCTGACGTCCATCCGCGGCGAGGTCCCGGTCACGCTGACCAGAGCCGCCTGGCTCGGCAGTCAGAAATACGGCGCGCTCGTCTGGAGCGGCGATATCCCCTCCGATTTTGAAAGTCTGGCGGCGCAGGTGCGCACGGGACTGAATATGGCGATGTGCGGCATCCCGTGGTGGAACACGGATATCGGCGGCTTCTGGGGCGGCGATACGACGGGCGACGAGTTCCGCGAGCTGATCGTCCGCTGGTTCCAGTACGGCGTATTTTCGCCCGTGATGCGCCTGCACGGCAGTCGGCCGCGCCACGGCGAGAAGAAGCGCGACGTGAAAGAGGCGACGGGCGACCCCAACGAGATCTGGAGCTTCGGCGAGCGGAATTTCCCGATCCTCAGAGACCTGATCTTCCTGCGGGAACGTCTGCGGCCGTATATCGAAAAACAGATGCGGATCGCGTCGGAAAAGGGATGGCCCGTGATGCGCCCGATGTTTTTCGAGGATCCCGAAGACGAGGTCTGCTATACGCTCGGCGGGCAGTATCTGTTCGGCGGCGATATCCTGTTCGCGCCGATCGTGAACAGAGGACAGACGATAAAGCGCGTGTATCTGCCGCGGGACGGATGGATCCTGACGAAAGACGGCAAACCGTATCCGGCGGGATGGCACGAGATCCCTGCGGCGATCGACGAATTCGTTGCGTTCGTAAGACCCGGCGCTGACGTGCTCGGGTGTTTTTGAATACGCAAAGCGCAGAGCATATCCAGCCCGCGCGTCCCGGAACGGATTTTTACGAAACGATACGTGAACGGAGGGCTCCCGTATGCCGAAAGCAAAAGGACAAAACGCGGTCAAGGAAAAACTGCGTGAATTTCACCGGCGGGTGATCATGAACGACCCGTTCAACAAGCCCGCGATGATCGCGGTGATGGACGCCGCGGCGCGCATCGCGCCGAACAGAAGCAGAAACGAGGACGCGAACCGCCGCCGGGACCGCGAGACCGTCGCGCGTGAAGATTTTCCCGCGCCGGTACCGCACGCGCCGGGGCTGACCGACGGGAGTCTGAACAGAGAGAAGATCCTGATGGGCACGGCGATCTTCGACGGCGGCGACACCGTAACGCCCCGGGATTTTGAACTGATAAACGACGCGGGCTTCGATTTTCTGATCACCTGCGGCGGCAAGGCGCGCGAACTGGCACTGGAAACCTGCGGCGCGTACGGGATCGCGGTGATCTCTGTCGGCGAGGGACTGCCTTTGAGCGAGGGCATCCGCGCGGCGGCCGAAAACGGCACGCTTGATTTTTCGCAGTACCGCGACCACCCCGTGCAGGCGGGCGATATGGGCTGGGACGAGCCGAACGCGGCGGATTTCCCCCTGATCGGCGCCTACGTCCGGGCGTACCGCGAGGCGCTGCCGAACAAATTCCTGTTCAACAATCTTCTGCCGGACGGCTCGATGAAATCGCAGCTCGGCGCGGACAGCTACCGGGAATACGTCGACCGCTGGGCAGAATGCGTCGACGCGGACTATATCAGTCTCGACCACTACCCATTCTACTGTTCCGCGCTGTTCAACCGCATCGGCTTCCGCATCGCGCTGAATACCTACGACTGCGTCGCGAGCGCCTGCCGCCGCACGGGGCGGGATTTCTGGATCTACACGCAGACGCAGGGCGACTGGTTCGCGCATATGTATCTGCGCGTCACCTTCGAGCAGATCAAATGGCAGGTGTATACCGCCCTCTGCTACGGCGCGCGCTCGATCATTCAGGTGGCGTACCGGCCCGCGTGGGGCAACGACGCGTACGGGATGACCGACAAAGAAGGGCGACTGACGGAGCAATATCTATACGCAAGGCGGATCAACGCGGAGGTACAGAAGCTCTCGCCGGTGCTCTCCCGCTACCGCAGTCTCGGCGTGCGGTTCGCCGACGCCGCGCGGGAGAACAGCGTCCTCGCCCCGGCGGTGAAGCAGCAGAATAAGAGCAGCGACGCGCAGGGGTTTTTCGGTATTCCCGAAGTAAAGCGCGTTTTCGCGCAGTCCACCGCGCTCGCCGGGTTCTTTGAGAACGCGGAGGGCGGCAAAGCGCTGATGCTCGTCAACTGCCGGGATCTCTTCGACGCGTCCGCAGCGCAGGAGATCACCATGGAACTCGGCGGCGAACACCGCGTGCGCGTGTATCGGAAGGGCGAACAGGTCTCCGACGGCAGGCGCGAAAGGATCCGCGTGCGTATCGGCTCCTGCGACGGGGTCTTTATCACGATCGACGCCGACGAAGGAGAATAACTTTATGAAAAAAAGACTGAAATGGGCCATTCCGACCGTTCTGATCGCTGCGATATTGAGCGCATTTTTCATTTATACCGGCACGTATTATCACGCCAACGCGGAAGCCGAAAGGTATCTGATCTCCGACGGCGGCGTGCGGGTGGAGCAGGCGGAATACGGATGGTTTTTCGACGGTCCCTCCGAAACGGACGCGCTGGTGTTTTATCCCGGCGCAAAGGTCGAAGAGACGGCTTACGCGCCCCTGTGTCACCGGCTTGCCCGGGAGGGAACGGACGTGTTCCTTGTGAAAATGCCGTTCCGTCTCGCTTTTTTCGGAGCGAACAAAGCGGATAAGATCGACGCCTTCGGGAAATATGAGCGCCGGTATATCGGCGGTCACTCGCTGGGCGGCGTTTTCGCGGCGTCCTACGCGGAGAAAAACAGCGACAAAATCGACGGGCTGATTCTGCTCGCATCCTATTGTACCGCGAAGCTGGACGACGGACTGAAGACTGTCCTGATCTACGGCTCGGAGGATACCGTGCTGAACGCGGAGAAATACCGGGAAAACCTGAAAAACGTTCCCGCGGACGCCGCGGAATACGTGATCGAGGGCGGCAATCACGCACAGTTCGGCTCCTACGGGATGCAGAAGGGCGATCAGCCGGCGCTGATCACATCAGAAGAGCAGATCGAAGAAGCCGTTGCCGCGATCGGCGGAACGGTTTTTGAGAGCGACCGGTCCCCGTGACGAAAAAATGACTGCGCCGGTTCTCATGTTTATCTGAAAAAGTCCGCATCGGATCGCTCCGACGCGGACTTTTAACATTTATAGAGGTGTGTTTATTATTAATGACTATTATTTAACACGATTTTTTCCGTTTTGCCGCGCCTGTCAGTCTGCCGCATACCGGACAACCTGTCCCGGCTGTACGAGAATAAATAACCGCGTTCCATTTGTGTCCCTGACTGCAGATCCAATTTATTCTTTGTGAACTTCCTTTTGTAAAGCTTTCAGGTCTTAAATCACCGTTTGCTTCATAGTCCCATTCCTTTGCCAATTGAGGATACTGGGAAGCCAAATCGTTGAATCCGACTTTCACTGCTTTGCCTGCGCAGCAAGGACACCCCACGCCTGCTTTTCTTGTGTATGGAGCCATCTGCCATTCATAACCGCAAACATCGCAAAGCCACCAAATCATTTTTTTGCTTCCTGCTGTGATCTGCGCAGCTGTGAGATCACCGTTTTTCGTCTTGTGAAACTGTGCTGCAATCAACGGGTGTGTCGTCGCAAGATCATTATATCCTTCAACTACCTTTTTCCCGGCACAAACGGGGCATCCCTGACCGTGTACTTTGTGATTAATATCTTGCAAATAATCATAACCGCAAACAGGACAAACCCACCACAATTTTATTTTTTTCCCGATTGTCACCTGCTCCGGCGTCAAAGGAAGATTTTTTGTCGGATGCCAAAAAGCCAATAATTCCCGGAATAAGACTGCGATACTGTGTTCTTTGACTGAGTTTCTGTAATCAGAAATAATGGAAGGCGCATCTTTGACAAGATCGACTTCGATTTCTTTTTCAGGACAAAGACGGTCAAGCAACTCTCTTATTGCGTCTGTCAAGTGCTTTTGCTGCTTATCGATACACGAAATACGGACCGCGGATTCAGTATCGGGCAATTTGGGATCTCGTATTCTGAACAAAGTAATTCCATTCGTTTTACAGAAAACATCTTTTGCATTTTCCTTTATCCTTGCTCGATCGGAATTATGATAATACACACCGTCATATTCAATAGCGGTTTTTATGCAGGGAATAAACAGATCAAACTCCAAATCTTCTATCTTTTGCCTGTGGAGAACGTCGGGAAATGCTTTCCGCAAATAGAACAGAAGTGCGAGTTCTGAAAAAGAGGTGCCGGCTTTGGTACAATTCGGGCACCCATATCCGTGCGTCCTTTTTATTATCGATTTTTTCCATTTGTATCCGCAAAAGGAGCAAATCCACCCCACAATATAATTTGAATTGGACGAAACATCTTCCGGTTTCAGATCTCCGTTTGCATCAGCATCCCATTCAGCAGCAAGCAAGGGGAAATTAACCGCAAAATTATTGTTTTCAGCAGCATTCAATGATAATGCTTTTCCTTTTACTTGCCCTGCACATTTGGGACACCCGGTTTTTCCGAGTGTTCGGTGATTTACAGTTGCTGCGTATTCAAAACCACAAACAGGACATAACCAAAAGACTTTTTTATTGCTCCTGACGGAAACATCCGCAGGCGTCAGTGTTCCATTATTTGACGGATGCCATTCTTTCGCAATCTCCGGATATGACTCCTGAAAACTATTCTTTTTAGCCGAGGAAGCAGTTTTCGCCTGACCGCGCTTTTCCCTTGCGCATACAGGACAACCGCTGTTTCTGTTCGTCCGATGATTAACGGTCATAACGAAATTGTTTCCGCACCGACCGCATATCCAATGAACCGCGACCGCCGATCCGTAAGAAACCGTATACGGAGATAAATCACCGTTCAAGCTGTAATCCCATTCTTCAAGGAGATCAGGTCTATATTCTGCTAATGTTTTCATAACAGATTATCTTGATACTCCTTTCTTTGTCGTGAAAGATTACTCCATTTTGAGATTCACTGCAAAGCCGAACGGTTTCCCACCCGCGTCAGCAGTTATACGTCCCGTCGTAAGGGATGCAGTCCACCGGCGTTTCGCTGACGGCGAGACTTCCGTCCTCCCCGGGCGTCAGCCCGTAAACGATCCCCTCGCTCGCGAAGAAGAACTTCGGTGTCGGCGAAAGCTTACGCAGCGTCTCATACGCCGCCATCGGCTCCGTCTCGGCGCGCAGCTTTGACTGCGGACAGAACACGTATTCCGGACGGATCACGCGATACAGCTTCGGCAGGTCGTTATAAAGATGGTGCGACGCCTGCACTACGTCCGTTTTCAGTGTGAGATAGGTGTATTTTTTCATCAGCACGTCCGCCGGGATCAGATCGCTGTCGCCGAGGAACAGGAAGGTCTTTCCGCCGAGCGTGACTCTGAGCACCGCGGAGATGTCGTTCGCGTTGGTGAAGCTCCACGAGGCGTCGGTCGCGTCGATCGCGTCCTCCTGCGCGTAAAGCACCTCGAAATATGCGTCCTGCAGGCGGAAGCTGTAGCCGGGCCGGGCTTTGACGTAAGCCGCCTCGGGGCAGTACCGCTCGACGAAGTGCAGCAGATCCGTGACGCTCGCCTCTTTTTCGATGACGCTTTCCGGCTGGAAGTTGAACATCAGGCGTTCCACGACGATCTTATCGTGATAGTCATGCAGCAGCTTATTGAACAGATACATATGGTCGGAATGGCAGTGGGTGCAGTACCACAGGGCGATCTCCACGGGCGAGGTCCCGTCGTTCCCGGTCAGCTCCCGCAGGAAGCGGTAAAGCTCCGCGGTGTTCCGGTCCGTGCTGTGCTTGTATTCGCCGCCGTCGATAATGACGACCTTGCCGTCGGAGAGCAGAATGATATACATCATGCCGCTGTTGCCGTAGACGCTCTCGTCCGGGTGATCCGCGTCCGTATAAGGATAGCTGAATTGATAGACGCCCGGCTGTGCCTTTTTCTCTGCGTCCGGCACGCTGTAACCGAATTCCGCCAGCGAGACGGTGTTGCAGCAGTCGTCGATCACGCGCGTCTCGGCGGAATACGCGTTGAAATACACGTAAACGCCTCTGCCGTCCTTTTCATACGCGTACGCCTCGTTGTTCTCGATCGCGCTGCGGAAGGTCTCGGTATAGCCCGCCTTCGCCAGCGCTTCGCAGTAATTCTTCACGTCGCGCTTCGTCGTGCGGCGGATCAGCTGCATATAGCTGAACGCGGGCTCCGTCTCGCCGCTCCCTTCGAACTCCTTGCCGACGCCGGTGTTATACAGCGCGGAGGAATAATATCCCGCGCCGAATTCCGGTACGCCCTCCAGCAGCCATTCGCCGCGCCGGGCGTTTCCGCCGATCGCGCCGAAAACGGAGGTCATAAACGCGAGCAGCGCCATGAAAAACGCAGTGAACCGATTGAGTATCAACATAAAGACCACCTCTCGATTTTTTTATTTTATTTCGACTTTTCCGACCGAGCCCGCCTTCACGGCGAGCTCCGCCGTATATTCCGTTCCGTCGGCATAGACAGCGACAGTATACTTGCGGTCGGCGTCGCCGTTGTTCTCTGCGGTCACCTCAAACCCGGCTCCGACGCGTCTGCAGGCAAAGCGGTTTGTAACCGTTTCGCTTTCGTTCAGGATCAGCTCCGCCGTATCATCCGCGTAAAGCTCGACGCGAAGCTCCCCGGGAATGCCCTCGTCAAGGCTCATGCAGTCGGGCTGATACGCCGCGCCGCCGCCGACTCTGACAAACATCGGCAGGCCTTCCTTTTTGAGCAGGGGCGCGTCGCACACGACGGTCCTGCTGCCGGCAAGGCGTTCCTTCGTCCACATATTGACCCACGTTCCCTCCGGCAGGTAGACCTTGCGCGAAGTCGCGCCGGCTTCGGTCACGGGCGCGGCGAGAATGTGCTCGCCGATATAAAACTGATCGTCGATCGCGTACAGCCGGGGGTCCGTCGTGTCGTAATAGAACATCGGGCGGATGATCGGCTCGCCGGTCCTCGAGCCGTGGATCGCGTAGGAATAGACCGTCGGAATGAATCTGTATCGGTATTTAAGGCATTCGCGGTAAAGCTCCCGCGTTTCCACGGGGCAGTTCCACGGCCATTTCGCCGTGGACGCCTGACCGTTGTGCATTCTGGGCATCGGGCAGAAGATGATGCTCTGGCAGAAGCGCCGCGCGATGTTTTCCACGTCGAACTGCATCTCGTCCGGCGGCGTCGTCACACCGCCGCCGGGCATGAAGCCGCCCAGATCGTAGCCGCACAGGGTAAAGCCCGCCATCCCGGCGTTGATGATATACCAGATATCCTCCTTGAAACGGTGAATGCCGAACTGCGTGTCGCCCGCCCAGGGGAGCGCGTATCTCTGGCTGCCGATGCCGCCGCCCCGCGAGAGCGACATATGCCCCTCGACGCCGTTTTCCGCCATCGTCTCTGAGATCACCCGGTTCCACAAGGGGCCGAACAGGTTCCGCGAAGGGATCCCCGGCATCACCTCGCCGCTGACCCGGTCGGAATGGTCCGTCCACCACTGAGTAACGCCGTCTTTGATCCGCGGGACGAGGAAGGTCTTGTAATAGTCGATGCCGCGCTGTGTCGCGACGTCGGGCACCGTCTCGTTGTTGACCTGCCGCAGAAGACCCTGCGCGAGGGCGGGGATCGCGGTGGAGGGCTTGAACGCGCAGGAATTGATGTGCAGCACGGTCTTGATATTCGATTTTTCAAGCTCTTTGATCATGCCGACGCCGTCGCCGAAATCGGGGTGCCAGTTGTAGTCGTCCGAGGGATAGCCCCAGCCGCTGGCGTATTCCCGGATAAATCTCGCGCCGCCGCGCCACGGGCCGTCGAGCACGATCGCGTCGCAGGGATAGCCCTCGCGGCGCATGCGCGCGGTATCGTCGATCGCGCCCTGCGCCTTCTCAAAGCTCAGGCTGCTGCACCAGTAGCCCATGAGCCACTTTTTCGGGAATCGGTTCGTGCCCACGATCTTCGCGTAGCTCTTCGTGATCTCCGGGATATCGCCGCAGAAGACGAAGAGATCATAATCGCCGCCGGGCGCGTGAAGGAACCATTCGTTTTCATCCGTCTTCGCCATATCGAAATACACGTGCGGCCACGGATTGTTGAAGAACAGACCGCAGCCCGCCGAGCTGATGAAATAGGGGATCGGGAAACCGCCGTAATCGCCGACGCGCGCGCCGCCCTTCTCAGAGAAGATATCCGCGGACTCCCCGGTACGGTCCGGCTTATAGATCCGCGCGCCGAAGCCGGAATACCGTTCGTCCCCGATGCGCTCGAACTCGGTGTAGCTGCGCATGCCGGAATACTCCGCCGTTTCGGCAAAGCGCGCGCCGCCGTTTTTGGTTTTGATCAGCGTTCTGCCCTCCGCCGTGCGGAATTCGAATTCGTTCGTGTTCATATCGAATACGAGGGTCAGGCGTTCGTTCGAGAAGGTGATCACGCCGTCCTCAAGGCTGTAATCATAGTCCGACGCCGCCCAGTCCGTATTGATAAGACCGAGGCGCTCGGTCACGGTCTTTTCCACGCGCGCGCCGGGCTGCGTGATGCGCAGGCGCAGCGTGTTCTCAAAGCAGTTTTCGATGATGATATCGCGCCCCTGCGAAGTGATCACGGTCACGCCCTTGTCGTGCCGGTACTCTCCCTTTACGGTAAGCTCGGGCGATCTGAAATCGTCCGGTTCGAGGATATAATCAAGGTACTCCGCGTCATACAGCGCGTCCGGGTGGATCCTGAGCAGTTTTTCCATGTCGGTCTCCTTTCGTTACGAAAAACAGCGTACCTATTTTCTGATATCATATCAAAAAAATTGCAAAAAATCAACCGGATCGCGAAAAAGCCTGCCGGGGAACAGACGCAAACCGCCCGCGGGACCGGTCCCCGACGGGCGAACGGCGTTTTCTCCGACACGGCGGGACGGTCTGTCCGACACGGAAAACCGATTTTTGCGGCGCGCAGGAATGTTTTTTATTGCATCTTCCGACGGCGTGTGCTATAATCCAATTTGAAATAACGGAAATTAAGAGACGGTATCATACCGAAAACATCCGGGGAGGACAGATCCGTGAAACATGCTTCGGAACTTATCGAAAAAGCTGGCGCGGCGCTCGGCAGGACGAGAGACAAACTCCGCGACGCGGCGGTATGTCAGCGCGCGACCGTGCGTTCGGTCAAAAAGCTCGACAAAAATATCTATCTTCTGGATTATCGGAACGATTATCACCTGCCCGAGCTTCTTGAGAAGGGCGTGTCGTCCATCGGCGGGCTGATGGCGTTCGCCGCGGATTCCCTCACCTTCGGGTTCCGCCTGTGCAAAATCGGCGGGGACGAGGGCGCGGGATGCTCCACGTTCGAAGCCTTTACCCCGGCGGGGGATCATATCCTTGCGCGGAATTTCGACTACAAGCCCGCGCCGTGCTTCCTCGTGTGGACCCATCCCGAAAACGGGTACGCGAGCGTATCGTCCGTCGACGCGAATTTCATGCTGTACGGCTCGACGCTGAAATGCAGCCGCCTGAACGCGCACCGCGTTCTGATCGCGCCCTATTGCTGCGTGGACGGGATGAACGAAAAGGGTCTTGCGATCGCGGTGCTGCAGCTGCGCGCGAAAGCCACGAAGCAGACGGACCCCGGCAAAAAGGATATCACGACCACCGCGCTGATCCGCGCCGTGCTCGACACCTGCGCCAACGTCGACGAGGCGGTCGCGCTGCTTGGGCGGTACAATATGCGCGATTCGCTCGGCATCAATTATCATTACCAGATCGTCGACGCGTCCGGCAGGAGCGTCGTCGCGGAATATATCGACAATACGCTGCATGTCTACGAGCGCGGCAGCGACGCATACCCCGTGACCGGCTCCGTTTACGAGGACGACGGGCTTGACCGGCAGTACGCTTCGAACTTCAGCCTGACGAAAGATACCGGCGCGTACCGGATCGAGCAGCACGGCGAGGACCGCGCCGAGGCGATCAAAAAGGTATTGAAAGAAAAGGACGGGACCCTGACGGAGCTCGAGGCGATGGACCTGCTCTCGCACGTGCGGCTTCTGTATAAGCACGATATTTACCCGTGGACCGTGGTCGCTTTGTGGAGCGCCGTTTACAACACGCAGCAAAAGACCGTGAAGATCGCCGCGAATCTCGATTACGGGCATATCTATACGTTCAAGGTCGACGCCCCGCGTCGGGTGCTCAAGCACGAGGCGATCAAAAAATCCGCGTATCCGGTGACGATCTGGTCGCATTGAGAAACGGACGGAAAATAATAATACGCCAACAAAAAAAGCGGTCCGATATCGGGCCGCCCTTCTTATCGCTTTATTCCCCCAGCCGTTTGCGCAGCGTTTCGCCGAGGATGTTGGTCTTCGCCTATTCGGGGATGTTCAGCTCCCGGATGCGCTTCATCGCGCGCTTCACATATTCTATATCGTTGAACGGGAAGTCGAGACCGAAGATCGTCCTTTCCGTGCCGGTCTGATGGATCAGCGTTTCTATTTCGAGATCCGTCAGCGACCACGGGCCGCAAAGGCCGTTCTGGGCCGGCTCCACGCTCGTCAGCCCCGCGTAGCAATGCGCGTTGCGGGAATTGTTGCACATCACGAGAAGCGCCTCGCGGAAAAAGCTGTAGCCGCCGACGTGCTCCATGCTGAAATACAGATCCGGGAAGTTATAAGTGATCTCGTCGAACAGCAGCATGCGGTAATCCTTGATGCGATGCCAGTGCAGCCCCGTATGGAAGGACAGGAACAGCCCCAGCTCCTGCGCGTTTTCGTAGATCTCGAACGCCTTCGGGCTGTCGATCGCGAATTCCTGCGCCGCCGGATGCAGCTTGATGCCCTTGAGACCGAGCTCCGAGATCCTGCGGACCTGATCGGCGATCGGCTCCGCATCTTCCGCGACGTCCACCGTGCCGAAGCCGACGAGCCGGTCGTTGCCTTTGATCGTTTCGGCGAGCCATACGTTCTGATTGATATCGCAGAACTGCGCGCTCTCTTGGAAGCGCAGCGGGAACGGCGCGAACGCGACCGCGCGGTCGATCTCGCAGGCGTCGAGCATTTCCATAAGGCGTTCGATGCAGCCGCCTTCTCTCAATTCTTTCGGGTAAAGGTGCGCGTGATTCGCAAAGATCATGGGAAACCCTCTCTTTCTATATTTCACCCACACGCCGTGGGCGTTTCCGGCTCCGCTTCGCGCAGCCAGCGGACGGGGCCGATCAGCCCGGACGCCGGGATCGCAAGATAGCACGAGAACCAGTCCCGCACGGCGTTGGCGAGCGTGTTGGAGACCTCGATCACAAGCTCGTTCTTCCCGGGTTTCAGCGCGCCGGAAAGGTCGTAGCGGTAGGGTTTGCATACCCGCACGCCGAGATCAACGCCGTTCAGCCAAAGATGAGTCGTCTGCCCGACTTCACCGAGATCGATCCCGCACACGCCGTCGGATGCGTCGAACGTACACGTATAGCGGATCTTTCCGGAGAATTCCGGATCCGCTTGGATATCCGTGATATTCGGCAGCCGCCGCGCGTCGGCGCTTTCGGCGTATGTCGTAAAACGCTCCAAATCGGTATACGGAGCCGTTTCGATTCTGAAATTCAGAAGCGCGTCTCCCGCGTCCGCAAGCGTCTTTTGCGCCGGGAGGGCGGGGATGTCGGCTCGGTCCCGGTCGAACACCGCCAGCACGGACTGATACGGCGCGAGCGACAGGGATATTTCTCCGTCCTTTACCGGGGCGGTATAGACGGAATCGTTCAGCAGGTCCAAAATCAGACAGCCGTCCGCGTCCTTCACGGCAGGCAGCATGACAGCGGTTTTTGCCGGGTCGCACACGGACTCGTTGAAGAACATATAAATATCCGCCTGTTCCGAGACAAAATGCGCGCACCGCAGCAGAGGATGATCGCCCGCGACGAGGATATCCCGTTCGAGCGCGCCGTCCGCAGCCGCAAGCAGCCCTTCGGCGGTCTCGTTTTTCTTCATATAGATCACGGGAACGCCCGCTTCTTCGATCCGTCCCAGCGCGGCGGCGAGCCGTTCCGGCAGCGCTTTCGCCCACGGGACGATCAGGCACCCGTACCGGCGATCGCCGACCCGCAGCGCGCCGTTTTCCGCTTTTGCAGGGAACAGGCGCGCGCCGCTTTCCGCAAGGAAGCAATCCGCCGGCAGAATATCGTAATCGATGTGCGCGTCGTACAGGATCTTCGCAGGCGCCTGCGTGAGCATCGCGTCGCCGTATTCATTGCTCCACTCCGCGTCCGCGTGATAAAGGATCGCGGCATCCGCGACGAGCCGGGCGTGATACAGCAGGTGAGCGACCTTGTTGCCGTAGGTCATCAGCTTCGAGAAGGCCTCGAACTGCGGGTCCTGCCCCTCCGCGCCGAAGTGGGGCGGGCAGTCGGGATCGGGGAATTTCGAGGAAAACGCGTGGGGCACGAAGTGATTGACCCCGCGCACCAGCAGGTGGTCGAGCAGCCATTTCATGGTCGGCGCGCCTTCCGCCCACCCGTATGCGCCGAAGACCTCGCACATGGCGCGGTTCTGCATATCAACTCCGATGTGCGCGAGGGAAGAACAGAGCTTTGCGAGCACGTAGTCGTAAAACGCGGGGTCGGCGTTGTTGCCGAAGGCGGTCGCCGTATGGATATAATGCGCCATGCCGGGGACGAGCTGATGCAGCACGATATCCATGCCGCTCATATGCTGCCCGTCCAGCGCGCGGAAATAGTGCCCGGCGCTGCAGCCGAGCCGCGCGTGGGCGTTCATATCCTCGATAATGTGCCCGATATACATTACGCCGTGGTCCCGGCACCAGTCGCCGAGCTGCCGGGTGAAGCAGTCGCGGTAAAGGCGCGTGACCGCGTCCATATAGGCGTGACGGAGCTCCCCGGTCCCTGTCCCGAAGTCGAACCAGAGCGCGGGCAGCAGCGGCGCGGGGTCGAAGCCCAGCGCGTCGCGCATCATACCGGTCACGCGTTCGTTCCACGGGAGGGCAAGCCCCGGCATTCCGACGCGGCGGTCGTACATGCCCTTATCCGTCGCGTGCTCCCCTTCCCATGTGTTCGCAAGGCAGGGCTCGTCCGAGAAAAAGCCCGCGAAGGTCGTGCCGAAATACCGCGCGTAACGCCGGTAATGCGACTCGTAAACGGTATCGATCAGCACGCGCACGGAGTCCTCCCGCAGCATATCGACGTAGTCGGGATGCTGACTGCCGCCCCGCGTTTTGTAAAGGAAAAATACGCGGTGGCACCCTGCCGGAACGGAGAACTGCAGGAATTTGCCGCACATCCCCTCCGTCAGGCGGATCGGCTCCGCAAGGCACTCCTCTCCCCCGTCCGCGCGGGGATAGGCGTAAACTTCCAATAATTCGTGCTCTTCGTCGGGCGTCTCCGGCAGAAGAAGCGCGTCGGAAAGCGGGCCCATCACGTCCACGTGCCGTTCTGTCAGCTGCCATTTGCGCAAGTCGGGATGATCTTTCATCCGTCCCGCGGCGTGCCCGGTGGGGAAATGGTCGTCGTCCAGCAGCCACACCTGCATGCCGCGCTTTTCGGCTTCGGCGAGAATGCGGTCCATATCCCGCCACCAGGTCTCCCCGCAGAAATCGGGATGCGGGCGGGATTCCACGCAGAACGCGCGGCAGCCGCTGCTCAGGATCCGCTCGATCTGCTCGGGGATCTTCTCGTAATGGTCGCCGTGCTGCCAGTAAAACGGCAGCATAAAATTATCTTCCCTGCCGTGCAGGATATCGTTCAGCCATCGGTTCATAAATATCACCCGAGAATCGTTTTGTTAGAGATGATGAACGTCATGCGCTCCTCAAAGCTCGCCCCGCCGTGACTAAGGCCGACGCCGCCGTGGTCGGTGGTGATCAGGATCAGCCAGTCCTCTGTACCGTAGCTCGCGCGGGCTTCGATCGCGTCGATGATATCCATGCCCGTCGCCTCCGCGTCGCGGAACGCGCTCACGTAGCGGACGTTCTGCGGCCCGAAGCCGGTGGCGTGCCCCTGATGGTCGGTATACTCGAGCGTGAGGAAAATGAAATCGGAGCAGTCCTGCTTCCGAATATCCGAAATGACGTTGCTCTTCGTGCCTTCGTCGGAGCGCGCGCGCAGGAAGGTCGCGTTCACGCCGTTTTCTTCCGCATAATTCTTTTCGTTGATGTAGGTGGCGTTCTTCTTGCTGAAATGGCCCGCCCACGAGACGTAAAACGCGCTCTTGCCGACCGTGCCGTCCTCGACGAGCGAGAGCAGCAGGGTCTTCGGCTCCAGGGGCTTGGGCTGCCCGTTTTTATTCACGCCGATCTCCCCCGCCCATTTGCCGATGAGCATGGAGCACCAGCCCGGCGCGGTGGAGGTCGCCTGTACGTTCTGGGCGGGATACTTCACGCCGCCGCAATAGCCGAACACGCCCTGTCCGCCGTTGTCGAGCAGGTGATTGATCGCGCTGCGCTTCGCGGTGGGCAGAAGCCGCAGGGTATCGACGCGGCAGCCGTCGTAGCCGATCACGATCGCCTTTTTCGCGGTTTTGCCCTCCGGCAGAGGCGAAGCGAAATGGGCTTCGATCAGGTTACGGATCTCGGTCTGCGGCAGCGCCTCTTCCCACGAGTCGGAAAGCATCGGCAGCTGTCCGAGCGCTTCTTCGAATTCTATCTTCGGGAGCGCGTCGTCGCCCTCCGCCATCCATTTGCTCGGGTGATAGGCATGCTGATAACCGACGTATCCGCCGACCGCGCCGCCGATCACGAGCACCGCGGCAAGCACGCAGAGAATGATTTTGACAGATTTTTTCATGGGCCTTTTCATGGTGTTAATTTCCTTTCCGTTAGGTTATTGCATCTCTATTGTACGCGATTCCGGACGCAATTGCAAGAGCGGATAAGACTATCCTAAACGATCATACAAAAAGACGCGTTTGAAAAATCCTCGGGATCTCTCAAACGCGTCTTTTTTCTGTTGTACGCCTTCGGGTTCTGCGGTCTGCGCGTGACCGGGCTGACGCTCCACGTCTTTCTGCGCTTCAGGTTAAGCTCCCGTTTCTTTTTCTTCGAGAGCTTTTCATACGGAACGAATTTTTCCATTCGTTATCCCTCCTTCGGTGTTTCAGAATAGCATATATTTTGCGGTAAATCAAGAGGATTTTTTCCTCCGGGCGAAATATATTTTTTTCCTATTTCCGAAGTAGGGAAGCCCTGATCAGAGCGATTCCCGTCGTTTTCACTACGACAAATCTCTGTATGTTACAGGCGTTTTTTGACATCATACTGGACAGCTGCTGCTTCTTATGCTATACTTTTTTTGCAATATAATATTATTTACAATGTTTTGAGCTGATTCTATATATCATTCAAATCTCGAGGGGGAAACCGGTTTTGGGCGGGAAAGCATCTTTTCTTCAAGTAAATCCTCAAAGGAATTACGGCGTTGATCTGCTGCGGATTCTTGCGATGTATATGGTTGTTGTTCTTCACGTTTTAGGGCAAGGCGGCATTTTATACAACGGGTCGCTGACAGGACTCAATTATTGGCTTGCATGGTCTCTTGAAATAGCATCCTTCTGCGCGGTCGATATTTTTGCTCTAATTTCAGGTTTTGTAGGCTATAGAGCAAAGCACCGTTATGCGAATATCGCCGAGCTTTGGCTCAAAGTATTCCTGTATTCCGTGAGTTTTACGATAATCTATAAGTTTACTTTCGATCCGTCCATAGGGCTGCGAAAAATCTTTCTCTCCTGTTTTCCGGTTACAAGAGGGGGGATATGGTATTTTACAATGTATTTTGCATTGTTTTTCCTGAGCCCTGTTTTAAACGCCGCAATAGAGAAAATGACGGAGAAATCGGTTCGGAGAGTTGTTATTGCAAGCATCATCCTGTTTTCGATTATTCCTTTTCTATGGGCGAAGGATACGTTTTCCACAAACAACGGATACAGTTTATTGTGGTTAATGGTTTTATATTTCGTCGGAGCATATATCGGGAAATACAATATTTTTGAGAAAATCAAAAAATACCAGGCTTTGATCGGCTACATTGTATGTATTCTTTTAATATGCGTCGTTAAGTATTTACTCCGTAAGTATCTGCATTCTTTCTTAGGGCAAACGATTGACAACAGTTGGCTTGTCAATTATACCTCTCTCCCCGTTTTCGGCTCGGCGGTATTTCTCCTGCTTTTGTTCAGAGATATCGATCTTCCGAATGCGGCAAAAAAAGTCGTTGCTGTATTTGCTCCGCTGACATTCGGCGTTTTCGTGATTCACGTGCTGCCTCTCGTGAACAAAAACTTTATTCACGAAAAGTTCGGGGTTTTTACCGGGTATTCTCCGATCGTTTTGGTGCTGTCTGTGCTTGGAACGGCTGCCGTGATCTATCTTGCCTGTTCTCTGATCGATTTTATCCGGGCGCGGTTGTTTGATCTGTTAAAAATAAAAGAACGGTTTCTGGCGATCGAAAAAAAGCTACTTCCCGACGACTGATTTCCGATGTTTTGAATTGAATATAGAACATCCCGTTATATCGGCTGAATGAGCTGCCGATATAACGGGATGTCTGTTTAATCATGTAACTCCGAGAACCGTCTTAAAACGCGGCTCTCTTTTTCTTTTTATTGAAATACCGAACGGTTTTTCTCCGTTACGCAAAGATCTTCGCCGTGCCTGCGGAGCCCGTGTAGGTCTCGCCGCCGTACTCGAAGCTGCCTCTCGAGAAGAACGCCGCGGCGATCCTGCCGTCGGGCAGTTTCACGGCCTGCACGGTCGGGGTATTCACGATCACCTCGAACTGCGCATCGGTGCCCTCCGCCATCACGGTATAGGCGTAGAAGCCGGTATTCTCGGTGTATACGGTGAAGATATCGCCCTCTGCGGGGATATCGGCAAGGGTGAGGTTGTTCCTTCTCCAGGAGCCGGTGCGGTGCTCGGTCTCGGCGATCAGCGTACCGCCCTCCAGCAGCTCATATTTAATGCCGTTGTGGATCACCGTGTTCCCGTCCTGCGTGAAGGAGCCCGTGTAATACGACTGATCGAGCGTCGTGAACATCTGCCTGCCGTCTTTATCTTTCATTCCCGCGCCGAGCAGGATCGCCGCGTCGTCGGTCGCAAAGCAGGAGATCGTCATTTCGATGCCCTCGTGCTTGGTCTTCGCGAACGAGACGGCGGCGCCGTCGGCTGTCGCGCTGCCGTAGGTGCCGGTCAGCAGGCGGTAGGTCGGGTCGGAATGCGCGGCGATCTGCTCGTCGGTCTCGCGCACGGCGGTGGTGCCGGGCACGAACGCGTAGTCGTAGACCGGGCTGATGTTCGTATACTCACTGCCCGTATGCATGATCGTCGTTACGCCCGGGAAGGAGGAGTTGTAGCAGAGGATATTCTCGTCGTTGGTGATCTCCGAGTAATACAGGCTGCTGTCGCCGCCGCGGAAGGAGAAATAGAAGTCCTCATTGTTGATCACAAGGAATTTCGCGTTGTCGAAATAGTGCAGCCCGTAGTTCTGCTTTGTGTTGCCCGCGATCGACGATGCGTACGCCATGATCTCGTCCTTGCCGGGCATGCCCTCGGTATTCGCAAGCGTCACAAGCGTCGGCACAAGCCCTTGAAGCGGCTGCGCGCCCATTCTCGAGACCGATCTGCCCAGCACCGTGGGATCGAGGATATTGCCGAAGCTCATGGTCTTCAGGCCCGTCAGAATGAACTTTGACATCGGCTCCAGCTGCTCGGCGGTGAACATGAAATCCGTGCCGTCGACCATGCTGATGACCTTGACCATACCGTTTAGGAAGACGATGCCGTAGCCGCCCATATACAGCCGGTTGCCGTGCTGGAAGAAGGTGCCGTCCTTCTTGATGCCCTCCGACGCGGAGTAGCCGAGCGCGTTCGACACGACGCGCAGCGCGGAGCGGATCGCCGGGGCGTAGCCGGTGAGTACGCCGAACTTGATCGAGGACATGGCGATATCCACCGCGTTCGCGCCGGTATACGCGCGCAGCGTGGGATCCACCGAGTAGCAGCCGCGCCCGACGAGGACCGCCAGCTGACGCAGCTGCGCATCGCTCAGCTCCGCCTTCATCAGCACGCCGATCTCGCCGAGGATATTCGGGTTCGAAAGCTTATTGTGCCACCAGTTGGGGTTTGTGTAATCGTTCTTGATCCAGTGCTCCAGAAGGCGGATCACCTGATCCTTATAGATCTCTTTGACCTCGGGATCCGTCTCGAGCCGGAACAGGATCGCAAGACGCTCTGTTCTGGTCAGATGCCTTGCGGCCGGCCATACGGCACGGTCCTGATTCGCGTAATCGATGTCGGTGAAATAGTAATTGCCGTCCGCGTCCTCCGCGAGCAGCGACGCGATCGCGCCGGCGTCGGCGATATCCGAGCCGGAGAAAGGCGCCGTGGAGCCGCTGAGCAGCCCCTCGGTCAGGTTGTCGCCGATCTTGTCGACCGACGCGCTGTTATTCCCGCCGAACTGCGCGGAGAAAAAGATCATCAGCGAGACAAGAAGAAGACTGAAAAACTTTTGAATTGCCGTGAACATGACTGATTCCTCCTATATCATTTTTGCAATTGATTATTCGTTCTCCGCTTTCATTGCTTACGCCGGTTCGACCGGACCTGCGGATCCTTCTGTCGGCTCGTCCCACTCGTCGCCCCGGACGGCGGTCAGATCGACGCCCCTGGTATCGTGCGTTTTAACCGCGAGGATCGCGAACGCGGCGATCAGGCTCGGAACCGCGACACAGAGCAGAACAGGCCCCGTCGAGGCGTTGCCGAGCTTCGTCAGAAGCGGAATGGTGATCGCGTAAGATACTGCGACGCCGACGCCGGTGGCGACGCTCACCGTCGCAAGGATGGACGAGCGCAGCGCCGTGGGAGAGGATTCGCCCGTCATCATATTGATCGTGTCCACGTTCGACCAGAAGAAGCCGATGCACGCGCCGCTGAAAAATCCGACGAGATACGGCGGCCACCCCGCGCGCGAACCGATCATAAAACCGAGAAAGAACACGACGGCCGCCAGAGAAGAGAACAGCGCGGCGGCCTTTCTGCTTTTGCGGTCCGCCACAAAGCCCGGCAGAAGATGCCCGAGCGCGCAGCCCACCGGAAACAGAAACAGGGCGGCGGTCACCTCGTTGACGCCGACGCTTTCCAGCGCGGAGGCAAGATCGGGGAACAGCCCTTTACTTAAGAAGTGCTCCGCGTAACCGTAAGAAATAACGACCTGATAATCGACCGTGAGCAGGTAGCCGGATTCGGCGAACGCCACGGCGATATACAGCCAGCGCAGCTGCTTGTGTTTCCATACGAATTTGAGCGCCGGGATGACCCCGCCGGACGCGTCGGTCCCGTTTTCCTGCGTATTGCCGCGCAGGTAATTGATACGCGAGCGGTTGAACGCGTCGGTCTCCTTTGCAAACAGCATCGCCGCGAGGCTCGTGACAAGGCCGACGACGGCGGGGATCAGATAGACCCTGCGCCACTGGCTCGTATCCGGCATCAGATAACGCCGCAGAACAGGCACCGCCATCACGACCAGCATCGCCACGCATTTGACCGCGGAATAGAGCTTCGCGCGGTGACGGGCGGGAGACGCCTCGAGAATATACACGGCCTGCATATCGTGCGGCACGAAAAACTGGATCACGCACGCGCCGAGCACATACGCCGGGATGCTCTTTGACAGATAGATGATCAGCAGCCCGAGCGACATGCCGACGGTATTGATGACAAGAAACGGTTTTCTCCCGAACCGGTCGGAAAGCGGTTTATACAGCATCCCGAGCGCGAGAAACGGCACCGAGATCACCGAAAGGATATCGAGCATGCCCACGCTCGAGTCGCCGAAATGAGAGAGCATATCGTTCGCGATCTCGGTCTTCATCAGCGTGCCGATCATCGAGGCGATCTCGTCGGTAATGTAAACGAGGCTGACGATAAAGATGAGATAGGGGAAATAGAATTTCCCCCGCGGTCCCGCAAGCTGCTTTTCCCGCCGCGCGATCTCGCGCGAAGCTTTTTCGGGATCTGGCATTTTTTTCACGGACAGACCTCCTTTTCAGCCGCCTTCCGTCCGGCGTCGGCGGATTCATCTTCGCGGAACGTCTTTCTTCTTCTATTGAATCATATTTCCGCGAAAAAATCAAGGGCGGCGCCGCATTATTTGACCGTATTGACCTTTCCGCCCGGAAATGATATACTTTTTCTGTAAAAAATCAGTATTTGTATCGGGAGACGGAAATGGACGCGATCGATATCCGCCCGCTGATCGAAGAGATCGGAAAATGTGTAAAACGGCATGAGCTTCCGCAGCCCGGCGCCTACTGCAGGTGGCTTTGGCCGGGCGATATTTGGGGCGACGGCGGCGCGCCGAGAACGCTCGGCAAAAATGAATACGGCTGCGCCGACGCGGCGAATATCCTGTATACGATCGGCGATTTTGACTGCGGTGAAGCGACCCGCAGGGCAAGGATCCGCGAACTTCAGATCATGCAGGAGCCCGAAACGGGGCTGTTCCGCGAGAGCAGCCACGACCCGATCCACACCACCGCGCACTGCCTCGGCGCGCTGGAGCTCTTCGGCGCGAAGCCGCTGTACCCGGTCCGCGCGCTGCATCGGTATTACGACAAAAACGAGCTTTACGCGCTTCTCGACGGGCTCGACTGGCGGCGGGACCCCTGGACGCAGTCCCATCTCGGCGCGGGCGTATACGCTTCGCTCGTCAACGCGGGCGAAATGACCGAAGCATTCTCAAAGAATTATTTCGGCTGGCTTCGGGAGTACGCGGACGCGGCGACGGGCTTCTGGAAAAAAGGCTTCGCGGAATACGCGCCGTGCTCCGATCGGCGGACGGTGAACGGGCAGGCGTCGCTCTACTGCTATATGGCGGGCGGCTTTCACTATCTGTTCAATCTCGAATACGCAAAACAGCCGCTGAGATACCCCGAAAAAGTTATTGATACCTGCATCCGGCTTTTCACCGAGAACGGGCTTCCGGATTATTTCATGAAAAAATGCAACTTTATCGAGACGGACTGGCTCTACTGCATGACCCGCGCGGGACGGCAGACCGGTCACCGGCGCGGCGAGCGCGAGGCGCTGATCGAGGAATTCGCCCGGGACTACTGCGTAAGCCTGATGCGGCTCGATTTCGAAAAGGACGAGAGCTTCAACGATCTGCACCTGCTGTTCGGCGCGTGCTGCGCCCTCGCGGAGCTGCAGAGCGCGCTGCCCGGGAAGATCCTGACGGAAAAACCGCTGCGCCTCGTGCTGGACAGAAGACCGTTTATCTAAGGCAACACCGCACAATTCGGGCGTGCGGATTGCGCAGTAGATTTTTTCGTCAGATTGTACAGATTCTCCGCAGGCAACCTGACGGTTGGCAAGGAGAAGATGTGCAATATGACGGAACAAAGATCAAGCAAGACG
>JAFRPB010000249.1 GCA_017429345.1 Clostridia bacterium
CGTCTTGCTTGATCTTTGTTCCGTCATATTGCACATCTTCTCCTTGCCAACCGTCAGGTTGCCTGCGGAGAATCTGTACAATCTGACGAAAAAATCTACTGCGCAATCCGCACGCCCGAATTGTGCGGTGTTGCCTTAATTTTCTCATCAACAAGCCGAGAAATAACCAAGGCGCAGAGCGTATATTTTACTTATCTCTCATCCCTCATCCCTTATCGCTCAGCGCTTCAAGCGGCAGCGCCACGCAGACCTTGAACAGGTCGCCGTCGATCGAAATCTCAAATCTGCCGCCCTGCAGCTCGCAGAGACTGCGGGCGATCGAGAGGCCGAGGCCGCTGCCCTCGGTAGTTCGCGCCGCGTCGCCGCGCACGAACCGCTGCGTCAGCTCCCGGGCAGGGATGTTGAGCGGCAGCGCCGACACGTTTTTGATCTCAATGACCCCGAAGCCGTCCTGCCGCCGCACGTCGATATATACTCTCGTCCCCTGCATTGCGTATTTCTTCACGTTCGACAGCAGATTTTCAATGATCCGCCAGGTCTGCCGACTGTCCGCAAAGACGGTCACACCCTCTTCCGGGCAGGTCACGACCGCCTCAAGCTGCCGTTTTTCCAGCTCGTCCGTATACTCGCCCACCGCCTGCATTGCAATCTCACACAGATTCAGGTTGATTGTGTTGATTTTGATGTTTCCCGTGGACGCTTTTGACGCTTCGACAAGATCCTCGATCAGACGCTTGAGCCTGATCGCCTTTTCGTTGATCACGCCGACGTATTTTTCCGCTTCCCCGTCCCCGAGCTCCCGCTTCGACAGCAGATCGGAATAGGTGATGATCGAGGTCAGAGGCGTTTTCAGGTCGTGAGAGACGTTGGTGATCAGCGCGGTCTTCATGCGCTCGTCCTTTACGCTCTGCTCCACCGCGTCACGGAGCCCGTCCCGGTTCCGCATGACGGAATCCGCCATCGGCCGCAGATGCCGCGGCAGCTTCGTCATATTGATCTCCGCGGTCAGATCCCCGTTCCGGATACGCTCCGCCGCCTGAGCAATGGCGTCGATGCCGCGGATATGCCGCAGAACGACCGCCAACAGCGCGGCGGCGATCGCCGTCGAAAGGAACACCGCGAACAGATAAGCGACGCTCTCGAAATAATTGCTCAGGTACAGCAGTACGATCCAGAGGGGCAGGATCAACGCGATCCCGCCGATCAGCGCGGTAAAAAACTGTTTTTTATAATGCGTCGGTATCCCGGCGCTCTGTTTTTTTACCTGCCGGACGATAAAGCTCGGCAAGGCGAACCAGAAGGAATGGCAGATCAACGTTCCGTTTCTGCCGTTTCGGATCACCGAGGTCAGATATTCGAGCAGAACCAGCACCGCGACGGCGAACGCCGGGGGCGTCAGCAGCTCCATCGCCGTCAGATCCCATGTATGCTCACGCATAAAGCCTGTCTGATACCGGCTCCCCAACAAGCCGTACGCCTCGATCACCTGCACCAGGAGCCCTGCGCCGCAGTAAAACGCGGCTGCCGCAAGCCCGCCGCTGAGCAGAAAATGCCAATCGTTATACAGCCGGTCAATTCCGACAGGAACTTTTGTTCCAAACGTCAGGATATATACCGCCGATATCAAAAATATGAAAACGCCGATCGCCGCGCCGCCGAGCAAAAACGGCTGTCTGCGTTTCGCCTTGCCGAAATCCCGTTCGATGTAGGAGAAGATGTCGCTCTCATGTTCTTTGTCGGACGCGAATATATAAAACTCCCCTCCGGAAGCCTGCATTTCGTCAAGACAGTAGCTCATGCGAGAATATCCCAGCGCTTCTTTCCGCAGCGAGGATTCCGCGTCCGTACCGTTGCCGAGATTATGCTCCGCACGGTCCGGCGTCACGATCACCCGCCATTCGGCTTTTTCCGCCAGTCCGGCGACCGCCGCGCTCATTTTCTCCGCGTCGGCGGAGGAAAACATCGGCGTTTCGCTTTTCTGTTTATATTCTGCGATATTGGTGATATATTCCCCTGTTTCGGGATAGTAATAAAGGTACCGGGCAAGGGAATCGTCAAAGAGATCCTCCGTTCTGTACGGCTGATAATCGAACGCTCCCGGCTCCGCGGTTAATTGAGCGGCCGCCAGTTTCTCCGGGTCGGCGGTCTTCACCGCGTCGATCAGGAACGTGCGCAGCGCGAAACAGTCCGCAAGCCAGCGGGCGATCTCACGGCTCCCCGCGTAGATCCCGTCGGGTTCCCACTGGTTCTGCCCGGTATATTCATTGTATTCTTTATAGAAATCATAGGTCGGCGTTGTATAAGCCGCGGTGGTATCTGCGGGAGGACGCGTCGACGGAACGGGCTCCGGCTGCGTTACCGCCGAAAGATCGACGGCAGTCGTTTCCGCCGCAGTAGGCCCGTCCGCGCCGTCTGCTGGCTCCGACACCGGAACAGACGTCAACGGAACGTCTTCACCGCCCCGAGACGAATAGTAATGCAGCATATCCTCCGCCGGAAGCGTGAACCGGTCGCCGCCGATCTCCGCCGTGAACACATACGAACCGGATCCGATCAGCTCATACACACGGCTCTGCGGTTCCGTCAGGATCTCGTCCGCCGCGTCATACGCCAGCTCATAGAACAGCTCTTCATCCGGTTTATCCCGCAGATCGGGCCTGCGCTCATGGAACGCCCGGAAATAATCGTCCGCGTCCGTGCAGCCTTCGAAAATATCCTCCGTGAAGCCGTATGCGGCGTAACGGGCGAAGAGATCCCCGCTCACAACCAGCAGCGCGTCCCGAAGTTCGGCGCATATGCTGTTTTTTTCCTCCTCCGTCATCGTCAGGGTGTTTTTGTTGCTTTGCTGCGCGTAGGTACGGATCTCCGTCATACGCTTCTGCACGGCGCTTTCGAAAAACATCGTGTTATAGTAGGACGCCGAATGGTCAAAGTCATACAGCAGCTCGTCGCGGATGGCGAAAAAGCCGCAGTACATCGCCGAAAACGCCGAAACGATCGCGAGCGTGACCGCGATCGCCCGCGGCGCGCCCTTATAGTTTTTCCATTTTATAGCCAAGACCCCACACCACCTTCAAGTATTTTGGCTCCTTCGGGTCGATCTCGATCTTTTCGCGGATGCGCCTGATATGCACGGTGACCGTTTTCTCGACGGAATAGGACGGCTCGTTCCATACCGCCTCGTAGATCTGACTTGTCGTCAATATCCTGCCGCGGTTCTTCATCAGGAATTCGACGATGCCGTATTCCGTCGCCGTCAGCCGGACGGGCTCGCCGTCCACGGTCAGGATCCGCGCCTGCAGATCAAGCGCCAGACCGCCGTTTTCGATCACGCCCTCCCGGCTTTCAAAGCTGCCGAGGGAGGTGTAGCGGCGGATCTGCGATTTCACCCGCGCCATCAGCTCCAGCGGGTTGAACGGCTTTGTGACGTAATCGTCCGCGCCGAAGCTCAGGCCCCGGATCTTGTCCATATCCTCGCTTTTCGCCGAAAGCATGATGATCGGGATGTTCCTGTTCTTGCGCAGCTCCAGCGTCGCACCGAGACCGTCGAGCTCCGGCATCATAATATCCAATATGATACAGTGCAGCTCGTTTTCTTCGGCGATCTTCAGCGCCTGCCTGCCGTTTTCGGCGCGGAACACGTTGTAATGCTCCATTTCCAGATAGATCTGCAGTGAATCGAGGATCGCGATATCGTCGTCGCAAACCAGCACGTTGTACATTCCGACGCCTCCTTTCTCAATAAATTCAGTTTAGCACGATCGGGACCGAATTGGAAGCCCTATCGATAATATACAGAAGAAATACAACATTTTTTCGTTCCTTTTTCTTAAGATTGATTAAGAAAAAATTACGACTTCGTTATTTTCTTTACCGCTTTACACGGGCGGGAAGATGTAGTATACTGTATTGCAGAATCGAACGTTCGGAGTTTTTTCTATGGAATACTTTGCGGGAAAATACGATATCGCCGTGATCGGCGCGGGGCATGCGGGCATTGAAGCCGCGCTCGCCGCCGCGCGGCTCGGCTGCAGCACGATCTGCTTCACGATCAGCCTCGATATGGTGGGCAATATGCCCTGCAACCCCTCCATCGGCGGCACGTCGAAGGGGCATCTCGTGCGCGAGATCGACGCGCTCGGCGGCGAAATGGGCGCCGCGGCGGACGCGAACATGATCCAGAGCCGGATGCTGAACCTCGGCAAGGGTCCCGCGGTACACTCCCTGCGCGCGCAGATCGACCGCAGAAGGTACGCGGAATACATGAAGCACGCGCTCGAGAAGCAGCCCGGGCTCGACCTGAAGCAGGCGGAGGTCGTCTCGCTCGAAAAAGAAGGGGAGCTCTGGCGGCTCGTGACGCATTTCGGCGCGGTATACAACGCGAAAGCGGTCGTGCTCGCGACGGGGACCTTTCTCGGCGGAAAGATCTTTGTCGGCGACGTTTCCTTTGAAAGCGGACCGGACGGAATGTTCCCGGCGAAACGGCTCTCCGCCTCGCTCGAAAAATATATGCCGCTGCGCCGCTTCAAGACCGGTACGCCCGCCCGCGTCAACCGCGGCAGCGTGGATCTCGACGCTCTCGAGGTGCAGGAGGGCGACAAAAACATCGTTCCGTTCTCTTTCGCGAACACGCGGGAGCTCGAAAACCGCGCGGTCTGCCATATCACCTACACCAACAGCGAAACCAAACGCATTATCAAAGAAAATCTGCACCGCTCGCCCCTGTTCGGCGGCGAGATCGTCGGCACGGGACCGCGCTACTGCCCGAGCATCGAGGATAAGATCGTCCGCTTCGCCGACAAGGAGCGGCACCAGATCTTCATCGAGCCCTGCGGACTTGAGACCGAAGAGCTTTATCTGCAGGGGCTTTCCTCGTCGCTGCCCGAGGACGTACAGCTCGATCTGATCCATTCGATCAGAGGTCTCGAGCACTGCGCGGTCATGCGCACCGCCTACGCGATCGAATACGACTGCGTCGACCCGCTGTGCCTGAAGGCGACCCTCGAGTTCAACGACGCGAAAAACCTTTACGGCGCGGGGCAGTTCAACGGCTCGAGCGGCTATGAGGAAGCCGCGGCGCAGGGCCTGATCGCGGGGATCAACGCCGCGCTGAAAATTCAGGGCAAGGAACCGTTCGTTCTCGACCGCGCGAGCTCCTATATCGGCACGCTGATCGACGATCTCGTGACGAAGGGCTGCAACGAGCCCTACCGCATGATGACCTCTCGCTCGGAATACCGCCTTCTGCTGCGGCAGGACAACGCGGATCTGCGCCTGACCGAATACGGCTACCGGCTCGGGCTGATCTCCGAGGAACGCTATCGCGCTTTTCTTAAGAAAAAAGCGCAGATCGAAGAGGAAAAAGCGCGAATTGAGCGCACGGTCATCCCACGTACGGACGCGCTGAACGCGATGCTTGTTTCACGTGAAACATCGCCGCTTGAAAAAGGCGTGAAGCTCGCCGACCTCCTGAAGCGCCCGCAGCTTTCCTGGCGCGACCTGACGCCGTTTGACACGACGCGTCCCGACCTGCCGGACGAAGTTCTCGAGCAGGCGGAGATCGACGCGAAATACGAGGGGTATATCCGCAGGCAGGAGGCGGACATCCGCGAAATGCGCCGTCTTGAGGAAAAACAGCTCCCCGCGGACGTTGATTACGCCGCGATCGCGGGGCTTCGCCTCGAGGCGAGGGAAAAGCTTTCAAAGATCCGGCCGCAAAATATCGGGCAAGCGTCCCGGATTTCCGGCGTCAGCCCCGCGGACGTCTCGGTGCTGCTGATCTGGCTCGCCGGCGCGGAAGGGAAAGGAGCGCACGATGAATAAGGAATCTCTGCGTCAGTCCGCCGCGCGCTGCGGTATCGGGCTGACGGACGAAATGCTCGAAAAATTCGCCGTTTACGCCGACTTTTTGCGGGAGTACAATCAAAAAGTCAATCTGACCGCGATCACCGATCCGGAGGAGATCTCCATCAAGCATTTTGAGGACAGTCTCGCGATATTAAAATATATCGCCGTTCCTCAGGAAGCCGCCGTCGCCGACGTAGGTACCGGCGCGGGCTTCCCCGGCGTGCCGCTGCTGATCGCGCGGGGCGACCTGCGGCTCACGCTGATTGAAGCGACAGGCAAAAAACTTGTTTTTGTCGAGCAGCTGCTGAGAAAACTCGATCTTCGGGCGGAACTTGTGCATATGCGCGGCGAGGACGCGGGGCGCGATCCCGCGTACCGCGAACGGTTCGACGTCGTTACCGCCCGCGCCGTGGCGGAGCTGAATCGGTTGGCGGAATACTGTCTGCCGCTGACGCGCATCAACGGCGTATTCGTCGCAATGAAAGCCCAGACCGCGGAAAATGAACTGGCGAACGCGGTTTCGGCGATTCGGACGCTGGGCGGTTCCGGCACGACCGTGTATGAGTATCCGTTATCCAACGGCGACACGCGCACGCTGCTTTCCGTAAAAAAAATATCGCAAACTTCGCCGCAATTCCCCAGAAGCGGCGCTCTTATCGCAAAAAAGCCCCTTTAATTTATGATTTTCTGTCGAAGAAGGCATTTTCCCGTCAACGGAAAATGCTTTCTTTTTTCATTCCGCCGTGTTATACTTGCTGCAGAAACGGCAGGGAGGACGGCGACGGCGATGTTCCAGTCGAAGACGAAACAAAAAACCTGCGGTCAGATCGCGCTGATCGACGCGGACCGGATCTTTCCGAATCCCAATCAACCCCGAAAAAACTTCGATTACGACGCGCTGCAGTCTTTGGCGCTGTCGATCCGGGAAAACGGTCTTCTGCAGCCGCTTACCGTGCGGACGGTCGACGAGAACGCCTATGAACTGATCTCAGGGGAACGGCGGCTGCGCGCCTGCCGCATCGCCTGTATCCGCGAGATCCCCTGCGTCGTCGTCGAGGCGAGCGACGAGCAGTCCGGCGTGTTCGCTCTGATCGAGAATATGCAGCGCGCGGATCTGGATTTCTACGAAGAAGCGCTCGCGATCCGCAAGCTTCAGTATCACTTCGGCCTGACGCAGGAAGAGCTCGCGAAGAAGCTCGGCAAATCGCAGTCCGCCCTGTCGAACAAGCTGCGCATTCTGCGTCTGCCGCCGGACATCATCGGCGATCTTCTCGCGGCGGGACTTTCCGAACGGCACGCGCGCGCCCTGCTTGCGCTGGACGAAAACGCGGACCGCAGAAAGGCGCTGGGAACCGTGATTCTGAAAAAACTGACCGTCGCCGAAACGGAACGTCTTGTCGCCAAAATGATCGAGAACATCCCCGACGTTCGCAGGGAACCCGTCGGCGGCTTCCGCGACCTGAATATTTTCGTCAATACGCTCAACCACGCCGTCGATACCATGCGAAAAGCCGGGATCGACGCCGATTCCGAAAAGAGCGAAACGCGCGAATATATCGAGTACGTCATCCGCATTCCGAAAACGCGGAAAAACATCAAGGCGGTCTGACCGCGCAACCTTTTTCTAAACCGCATTCTCCCATCTTCCATATCCCATCCGAAAAGGTATCCCGGGCCTGCCCGGGGTATCTTTTCGTTTTTTTTGCAGACCGCGAAGCGTTTCACGTGAAACATCCCGCGCCGACGCAGATCCGGGGCTGTGTTTTTTGTCAAACAATCCGGTGTTTCACGTGAAACATGAAATTTTCCGCTGATTTTATTTTTCTGTTGATTTTACAAATAATTATGGTATACTGTTTTTATATGTTGATTATCATGAGATAATATTATTCCGAAAGGGAATCGCTATGGCTAAGGTCATTTCCATCGTCAATCAGAAGGGCGGCGTCGGCAAAACGACCAGCGCGGTCAATCTGACCGCGGGGCTCGGGCTTCTCGGCAAAAAGATCCTTCTGATCGATATCGATCCGCAGGGCAATTCCACCAGCGGTTACGGCATAAACAAAAGGCAGCTCAGGCTATCAAGCTACGACGTATTGACCGGGAGCGCTTCGATCGCCGAGGCGACGATAGTCACGGAATTCGAGAATATTTCCATCGTGCCTTCAAACATGAATCTCGCCGGCGCGGAGATCGAGATCATCGAATTGCCGGAGCGGGAAAGACTTCTGAAAAAGGCCATTACCGCCGTTCGCGCGGAATACGACTATATTTTTCTCGACTGCCCGCCCTCGCTCGGGCTTATCACGCTGAACGCGCTGACCGCGTCCGACACGTTTCTTGTGCCGATCCAGTGCGAATACTATGCGCTGGAAGGACTCTCGCAGCTCATGTCCACCGTTCGCAAGATCAAGCTGAAATATAACCCGCTGATCGAGCTCGAGGGCGTGCTGCTGACCATGTACGACGGCAGGCTCAGGCTCACGCAGCAGGTCGTGGAAGAAGTCAAGCGCTTCTTTCCCGGCAAGGTCTATAAATCCGTGATCATGCGCAGCGTCCGCCTTTCCGAAGCGCCGAGCTTCGGGCAGCCGATCCAGTATTACGACAAAAAAAGCCGCGGCGCGGAAAACTACAACGCGCTGGCGGAGGAATTTCTGAAAAAACAGATCAACTGACGCATAAAAAAGGAAGTGAACGTATTGGCAGCAAAAAAAGGCGGCCTCGGCCGAGGCTTTGAAGCGCTCTTTGAAGACAATTCCGCGGAGGATCTGTCGCCCGAAAGCGTTTCTTCTCTGCCGATCGGCGAGCTGGAACCGAACCGGGACCAGCCGCGCAAGTTTTTTGACGATGAGGCGCTGAACGATCTGACCGAAAGCATCCGGGAACACGGCGTACTGCAGCCGATCCTCGTGCGGCCGGCCTCCGACGGCTCTTACAGGATCGTCGCGGGGGAGCGCAGATACCGCGCCGCGGTCAACGCGGGGCTCAAATCCGTTCCCGTGATCGTCAAGGTTCTTTCCGACAGGGACGCGGCCCTGATCGCGCTGATCGAAAATCTGCAGCGCGAGGATCTGACGCCCTTTGAGGAAGCGGAAGGAATCAAAAAGCTGATGGAGGAATACGGCCTGACGCAGGAGCAGACGGGCGACCGGCTCGGCCGATCCCGCAGCGCAGTGACAAACGCGCTGCGCCTGCTGGAGCTCCCCGCGGAGATCCGGGAGATGGTCGAGAAAGACGTGCTTTCCGCGAGCCACGCGAGAACGCTGCTGGGTCTTGACAATCCGCAAACAATGATCGACTGCGCGCGCATGATCGCCGAAAAACGCCTGTCCGTTCGGGCGACGGAGGCGCTGGTCGAGCGCATAAAAAAAGAAAACAAGCCGAAAAAAGAAAAAATGCGTCGCCGCGACGCGTTTTTCACCGAAGCGGAGATCTCGCTTTCCGACACGTTGGGCCGCGCCGTCGAGATCAAAGAAGGCAAAAAAGGCGGCAAGCTCGTGATCGAATACTTTGACAGGGAAGACCTGCAGAAACTGACAAAATTTTTTGAAGAATGAGGAGAGAGAACCATGATCGACATTAAGTTTTTAAGAGAAAACCCGGAACTCGTAAAAGAGAACATCCGCAAAAAATTCCAGGACAAAAAAGTCGCCCTCGTGGACGAGGTGCTCGCGCTGGACGCGGAATCCCGCAAAAACAAGCAGACAGCCGACGCGCTGCGCGCGGAGCGCAATAAAATCAGCAAGCAGATCGGCGCGCTGATGGCGCAGGGCAAGCGCAACGAGGCGGAGGCGACGAAAAAGCTCGTCACCGAGAAGTCGGACGAACTCGCCGCCTGCGAGGAGCGGGAAACCGAACTTGCGAAGAAAGTCACCGACATTATGATGGTGATCCCCAATATCATCGATCCCGTCGTCCCGATCGGCGAGGACGATACGAAAAACGTCGAGCGCGAGAAGTTCGGCGAGCCCGTCGTGCCCGCGTTCGAGATCCCCTATCACACCGACATCATGGAGAGCTTCGACGGCATCGACCTCGATTCCGCGCGAAGAGTCGCCGGCAACGGGTTCTATTATCTGATGGGCGATATCGCCCGCCTGCATTCGGCGGTCATCGCCTACGCCCGCGATTTCATGATCGACCGCGGCTTCACCTACTGCGTGCCGCCGTTCATGATCCGCAGCGACGTGGTCACGGGCGTGATGAGCTTCGCGGAGATGGACGCGATGATGTATAAGATCGAGGGCGAGGATCTGTATCTGATCGGCACCAGTGAGCATTCGATGATCGGCAAATTCATCGACACCATCGTGCCCGAGGAGAAGCTGCCCTATACGCTCACGAGCTATTCGCCCTGCTTCCGCAAGGAAAAAGGCGCCCACGGCATCGAGGAGCGCGGCGTTTACCGCATCCATCAGTTCGAGAAGCAGGAAATGATCGTGATCTGCAAGCCCGAAGACAGCCGCATGTGGTTCGACAAGCTGTGGAAGAACACCGTCGACCTGTTCCGCTCGATGGACATCCCCGTCCGCACGCTCGAGTGCTGCTCGGGCGACCTTGCCGATCTCAAGGTCCGCTCCATCGACGTGGAGGCGTGGAGCCCCCGTCAGCAGAAGTATTTCGAGGTCGGCTCCTGCTCGAACCTCGGCGACGCGCAGGCGCGCAGACTCAAGATCCGCGTCAACGGCAAGGACGGCAAGTATCTGCCACACACCCTCAACAACACCGTGGTGGCGCCGCCGCGCATGCTGATCGCCTTCCTCGAAAACAACCTGAATGAAGACGGCTCGGTCAATATCCCCGAAGTCCTTCGTCCGTATATGGGCGGGCTTGAGAAGATCGTCCGCAAATAATTCTTTTTATGAATTATAGCAACCCGACAACCGAATGGATGCGCCCGCTCGACGACGCTTTGTCCGTCGAAACGCTGTTTCTGCCCGGCGCGCACGACTGCGCCAGCGCGCGGGTGTTCTTCGCGCCGATCGGACGCTGCCAGTCCATGACGATCGCCGACCAGCTCAATGCGGGCTGCCGGTATTTCGACCTGCGCCTGAGCGTCCGGCGAGAGCGTCTTGCCGCAGTCCACGGCCCCGCGCCGTGCTACTCCCAGCGTCCGGGCGCCGGCGGCGCGCCGCTTTATGCGGACGAGGTCTTTGAGACCTTCTTCTCCTTTCTCGACGCGCACCCCTCGGAGACCGCGCTTGTCAGCATCCAGCAGGACGGCATACAGGATCCGGTCTTCCGGACGATCCTGTATGAGAATTATATTTCTCTGAATGAAAATTATTTTTATCTGGAGAACCGGTTCCCAACGCTCGGCGAGACGCGCGGGAAGCTCGTGCTTCTCCGTCGCTTTGAAACCGCGCCCGGCGTCGACGATATGACCGGCGGGATCAACGTGATCGACGCGTGGAATCACTATGCGCAGAATGACGCATTCCCGTGCGTGGATACGATCCCGAGCTGCGACGGCCGCGGGGTCGTCGGCACGCTCTGCCTGCAGGACGCGTTCAAATTCGGCGTCAGACGCAAATGGGAGCGCGCCGTAAAACCGACGATCGAACGGGGAAGGAAACCCGGCGAGCTTTACATAAATTTTCTGAGCTGCACCGGCAGGATCTCGCCCCTCGCCGCGGCGATCCCGCTGAATAAAAAATTCTTTGCCGAGCCGCTTCTTCGCGGCGGCGGGATCTATGTTTTCGACTTTTTCACACGGGAACTCGCGGAAAAGGTCATCTCGTTCAACTTTAAATAACCTATGACGATGAAAAAATATTTCGGAGACCGCGCGTTCTATAAAATGGCGCTGACCGTCGCCCTGCCGCTGATGGCGCAGAATCTGATCACGAATTTCGTGAGCATGCTCGACAACCTGATGGTCGGCGCGCTCGGCGACGAGCAGATCTCCGCCGTCGCGATCGCGAATCAGCTCGCGCTGATCTTCTACCTCGCGGTCTTCGGCACGATGAGCGGCGCGGGCATTTTTACGGCGCAGTACTACGGAAAAGGGGATTCGGACGGCATCCGTTACACCGTGCGGTTCAAGTTCGTCGCGGCGCTGATCATCACCGCCGCCGCGGTCTGCGTCTTCCTCGCGTTTGACGAGCCGCTGATCCGCCTGTTCCTGCACGCTTCGGACGAGGGCGGGGACCTTGCGAAGACCCTCGCCTTCGGCAAAAGCTATCTGCGCATCACGCTGATCGGGCTTCTGCCCTTCGCGCTCACGCAGGTGTTTTCGGGCACGCTGCGCGAGACGGGAAACACCTTTTCGCCGATGGTCTTCGGCCTCCTCGCGGTCGCGACGAACGGCCTGTTCAACTACCTGCTGATCTTCGGCAAGCTGGGCTTCCCGCAGCTGGGCACCGACGGCGCGGCGATCGCGACGGCGCTCTCCCGCTTCGTGGAGCTGGGCGCGACGCTGATTTATATTTTCGCAAAGCGAAAATCACTGCCGTATTTCCGGCAGTTGTTCCGCGGATTTTCCGTCCCCGGGCGGCTCGTGCGCGAATTCACGAAAAAAAGTCTGCCCCTGATGGGCAACGAGCTGCTCTGGTCCGGCGGCATGGCGATGCTCGGCGTCGCCTATTCGCTGCACGGGCTGACCGTCGTCGCGGCGTACAGCATCTTCACAACCGTGTTCCAGCTGTTCAGCATCGCGGCAATGAGCATGGGCATCAGCATCGGCATCATCGCAGGAAAACTCCTCGGTGCGGGGAAACACGAGGAGGCGGTCGATACCGCCCGCAAGCTGATCGTGTTTTCCGTGCTTCTGAGCGTATTCGTCGGGATTTTGCTGTTCTTCTCGGGCGGCGCGATCCCCCTGCTCTACAGAACGAGCGAGGAATCGAAGGCGCTCGCGGTCTATTTCATCCGCGTGCAGGCGCTGCTGATGCCGCTGCCCGCCTTTGCCAACGCGTCGTATTTCACGGTGCGCAGCGGCGGAAAAACGCTGATCACTTTCATCTTCGACAGCGGAATGCTCTGGCTCGTCTCCGTATCCGCGGCGTTCGGGCTGTATTACGCGTTCGGGCTCAATATCCGCGTTTTGTTCCCGATCGTGCAGGGGCTTGAATGCATCAAATGCGTCGTCGGATATAATCTCATAAAAAAAAGAGTTTGGGTAAAGACCATCATATAAGCAACGGAAAGGAAGATCGTTATGAAATTCGCAGTCAGCTCCTACAGCTACGCGCAATTGACCGGCAGCGGGGAATATGCCGAGCTGCAGCTCCCCGCGCTCGCAAAGGAAATGGGCTTTGATTTTATCGAATTCGCCGACATCCACGCGCCCGAGGGCGAGGATAAGAAAGAATACGCCGCGCATCTGCGTGAAGCGTGCGAAAAGGCGGGCGTTCCGGCGGTCTGCTACTCGATCGGCGCGAATTTCGCCTGCGGGGGAGACGCGGCGAAGCGCGAGATCGAACGGATTCAAAAAGAAGTCGATATCGCGTCGACTCTCGGCTGCCGCCTGATGCGTCACGACGTCGCCTACGGCGTGCCGGACGAAGAAAAGCCTTCGCATTACGGCTTCGATCAGATCCTGCCGCGCCTCATCGAGGGCTGCCGCGCCGTCACCGAATACGCCGAGACAAAGGGCGTGCGCACCATGAGTGAAAATCACGGCTATTTCTGTCAGGAATCCCTGCGCGTCGAGCGGCTCGTGACCGGCGTCGCGCACCCGAATTACGGTCTTCTGCTCGACGTCGGCAACTTCCTTTGCGCCGACGAGGATCCCTCGCTCGCGTTCGGCAGACTCGCGCCCTACGCGTTCCATCTGCACGCGAAGGACTTCCACGTAAAACGCGGCAACGGCGTCGCCCCGCAGGGCGGGTTCTTCACCTCCCGCGCGGGCAACTATCTGCGCGGCGCGATCATCGGCCACGGCGACGCGCCGGTGCTGCAGTGCCTGAGGATCCTCAGGGCTGCGGGCTATGAGGGCTGCGCCACCGTGGAATTCGAGGGCATGGAGGAAGCGAAGACCGGCGTCCGACTGGGCCTTGAAAACCTGAAATATCTTTCGGAGCTCGCAGGATTCTGATCTATGAAAAAAACAAAAAGACGCGGGAAAAGCGCGTCCGCTGCAAAAAAACGGATTCATCTGCTGGATCTTCTGCGGGGCCTTGCCGTGATCGGCATGGTGATATATCACCTGTTTTACACCTTCGGCGACCTGTTCGGCTTTCCGCTGTTTATCCGTCTGAAGAACGGAACGCCGAAATTCGTGCTTGTGATCATCGCCGTCACGTTTATTCTTGTCAGCGCGTACTCTTCGTCTCTTTCCCGCGGGAACGTGAAGCGCGGCGCGCGGATCTTCGCGGTCGCGCTCGGTCTGAGTCTCGCGACCTGTTATATCCTGCCGCTCGTGGGCGTTGTCGGCGCGGAGATCAAATTCGGTATTCTGCACTTTTTCGGCATTGCGATCATGCTTTCTCCGCTTCTGCTGAAGCTGGCCGGCAAGGTCAATTTCTACCTCGGCGCCGCGCTGTGTATCGCTCTGGCGATAGGAACGAGAGATCTTTATAATTACGGCTTTTTCGGTATTCCCGTGACGGACCCCATTCAGAGCGTGAATATTCTGTTCCCGTTCGGGATCTACCACGAGCCCTTTTATTCGGCGGATTATTATCCGCTGCTGCCGTGGATCTTCGTTTTTATGATCGGCTGCTTTATCGCGGTGAAATTCCCGAAGGACCGCCTGCCCGCCTTCGCCTATAAAAAAACGTGCCCGCCGGTGGAGTTTCTCGGCAGACACGCGCTTCTGATCTACGTGGTCCATCAGCCGGTCATTTTTGGGATCGGCGAACTGATATCCCTGTTCTTGCGAAGAACCTGACGGCAAACGCTTTAATTCCATTTAATACATGGCTATGTTCAGCCGGAAAGGATGTATCATTATGAAAACCTGTCCGAACTGCGGTGCGCAGGCGGACGATTCCGTTCAGTTCTGCACCGTCTGCGGCGCATCGATGCCCGCCGTCGGCGCGTATAACGCGCAGCCGCAAGCCGCTGCCGCCGCGCAGTACAGACAACCGGCGCAGCAATACTCGTATCAGCAGCCCGCTCCGGCGCCCATGCCCGCGAACAGAATGCCGCCTTCGCAGATCCCGTCCGCCTACCGTCCGCTTTCTCCCTGGGCGTATTTCGGCTATTCCCTGCTGTTCGGCATTCCGGTGGTCGGCTTTATTCTGCTGATCGTTTTCTCCTTCAGCGAAGAGAACATCAACCGCAGAAACTTTGCCCGTTCCTTTTTTATCGGGTGGTTTTTGGCGATCGTCATCACCGTTATTATTATCGTTCTTACCGCGACCGGCGTGATTGCGCTCGGCGGACTCGGCTTTTTGGATGAAATTTTCCGTCGGTTCTGAGGGAGGCTCACATAAAGAATCGGCACCCTGAAGGATGCCGCAAGTTGATCGAGCGGCATTCGCTAAGAATGCCGCTCCCGATCGCTTCGGCTTTGCCCCGCTCCCAAAACGCTCCACCGGAGCGTTTTCTTCGACGGTTCGATCCTCTTGCTCCACCATACAAAAATCGGCATTCGCTAAGAATGCCGCTCCCGATCGCTTCGGCTTTGCCCCGCTCCCAAAACGCTCCACCGGAGCGTTTTCTTCGACGGTTCGATCCTCTTGCTCCA
>JAFRPB010000250.1 GCA_017429345.1 Clostridia bacterium
ATCAGAATTTAGGGATGAGGGATGAGTAATGAGGGATAAGGGCTTGTAAAATTTCATTTTAGCCTCAAAATAAGCAATAGCGCTAATTTTCCTTCAAAAATACGGAGAATAAACCGAGGGGCAGAGCGTATCGTTTCCGTTTTCTCATCCCTAATCTCTCATCGCTCATCCCTGTAAATTCTGATTTATCGGGGCGTGAACGCCCCGATAAATCAGAATTTAAAAAAATCTTGCACTTTTTTTACAAATTATTTAATATAAGAGAAAACGAATCAACGGGCGCGCCTGTCTTTCGCAGGGGCGCCGGAATGCGAAGGAGAGACCGATCATGAAAAACAAGATCCTGTCGTTTGCCGCCGCGGCTGCGGCCTTCGGAGGCGCGGGGCTGTTCTATTACAGCTTCACGAAATGGATCCCGAATCTTTATTTCCTCAGCGTCGCGCTGCTCGGCGCGGCGGCGGGGCTGCTGGCCGCGCGTTTTGCGGAGAAGAAGAAAGTCCTCAAGGGCGTGATCGCGGGGGGCGTTTTTATCGTCGCCTTTTTCGGGATGACGTTCCTGATCAACAACGTCATTCTGCGCGAGACGAAGTCGCAGCTCGCCGCGGCGATCGTCAGCGTCATTACCTTCGTGTTTTTCGTTGTGTATTTCTGCATCCTCTCGCGGAAAAAGAAGAAAAACCGCATTCTTGCGGCCGGGGCGTTCGTGCTCTCCGCTGTCCTCGCGCTATGTTCGGCGTCGGGACCGCTCACGGAGTATTACTATACGAATTTCTATAAGAGAGTCGCGTCGCCCGCGGCGGGGAATGAGATCGCCACTATGGAAAGAGAATTGATCGACGACGCCGATTTTTACGTCTCGCCCGACGGCAGCGACGAGAACGACGGCTCGTTTGAGAAACCCTTCGCCACGCTCGAAAAGGCGCGCGACGCGGTGCGCGGTCTCGATAAGACCGGAAAGACCGGCGTGACCGTGGCGCTGAAAGCCGGCGAATACCGCGTCTCGACGGTGGAATTCACCGTCGAAGATTCCGGCACGGAAGACTGCCCGATCGCCTACCGCGCTTACGGCGACGGCGAGGTGATCCTCAACGGCGGCGTGACGCTCCCGCGGGAGAAATTAGCGTCCGTCACGGACGAAGAGACGCTTTCCCGTCTTTCGGACGAAGCGCAGAAAAGCGTCCTCACGGTCGATCTGTTTTCTCTCGGCATCACGGCGGAGGACTACGGCAGGCTCTACGCCATCGGTTCCTACAGTCAGGCGGGCAAATACGACGGCGAATGGACGGGACCGATCTACTGCGAGCTGTTCATCGACGACAGCCGCCAGACCATCGCCCGCTATCCCAACGGCACGGAGTATCTGTATTCCGGCGAGGTCGTCAAAGAGGGGCAGGGCCGCGAGAGCGCGGGCGCGAGCATCAAGGAAGGCTACGACGAACTGCGCAATCCCGAGCCCGACGTTTACAGACTGGATAAAGAACTCTCCGAGCGCATCAGGACGTGGAAATCGACCGAGGGCGTGTGGATGTTCGGCTATCCGCGCTACGACTGGGCGGACTGCTCGAGCCCCCTGGGCGACGTCGACCACGAGAACCTGACCATCTCGCCGATGTTCGTCAGCGGCTACGGCGCGATCAAGGACGCTCCGTTCTATTTCTACAACGTGTTCGAGGAGCTGGACGCGCCCGGCGAGTGGTATCTTGACCGCGACAACGGCGTTCTGTATTTCTACCCGCCCGAGGGCTTTTCGGATACCTCCGCAGTGGAGCTCTCACTCTCGACGGACTGCATTATAAGATCCGCGGCGAGCTTCGTGACCTTTGACGGCATTACCGTCAAGGGCACCCGCGGCGACGCGGTCAGTATCACCGGAGACGGCAATACGATCAGGAATTGTCTTATTAAAAACGTCGCGGGCAACGCGCTGACCGTGAACGGTTACGACAATCTGATCGTTGACAACGAGATCACACGCACCGGCAAGGGCGGCGTGATCGTCGACGGCGGCGACCGCGAAACGCTGCGGCACGCGAACAACCGCGCCGAAAACAACCTCGTACACGACTGGAGCGAGATCTACGAGACCTATCAGCCCGCCTTTGCCTTAAACGGCGTGGGCAGCGTCTGCGCGCACAACGAGATGTATAACTCCCCGCACGAGGCGATCACCTATTCCGGCAACGACCATACGATCGAATACAACCTGATCCACGACGTGAACCTCAAGACCGACGACGGCGGCGCGATCTATTCCGGGCGGCGCTGGGACTGGTATGGCAACGTGATCCGGTATAATCTCATTTACGATCTCGGCGCGGACGGGCACCGCCCGCAGGGCATCTATATGGACGACGGGATCTCCGGACAGACGATCTACGGCAATATCCTCGTCAACGTGCCGTGCAACGGGCTGATGCTCGGCTGCGGGCGCGACCTCGACGTGCACGACAATATCGTGATCAACTCCTACCGCCCGATCCAGTATGACGACCGGATGCTTGACGGTCTGCCGGGGCACGAAGACAGCAATTTCTATCCGCACTATAAACCCGGCGGCGACTGCTGGCAGAATCTGTTCGACTCGCCGTGGCAGAGCGACGTCTGGCAGACGGCGTATCCGCAGTATCGGCATTACAGCGACGATTTCTCGGATCCCGACAACGCCGATTTCGTTCTGAATCCCGCTTACAGCACCGTGACGCGCAACCTGCTGATCTCCGCGCGCGGCGAGATCGGCGTCATCGCGGACAGGGTATATCAGTACAGCACGGTCGGGAACAACCCCTGCTTCAGGCTCTCGGCGGTCAAAAAGATCTTCGCCGATCCCGCCGCGGGCAATTATAACCTGCGCGACGGCGCGAAGGACGTGATCGGCTTCGAGATCGACGTGCCGGAGATGAGTGCGTTCGGGAGGCAGTGAACGGTGAACAGTGAGAAGTGAAATGTGAAATGTGAAATGTGAACATCTCTGCCGAAGGCAGAAGCAACGACCGAACCGGCAGGCGAGACCGGCAGACGAGACCGGCGGCATCTGCGATACATCCGGCAATACAGGAAACCGCTGTATTCGGAATTGTACGGAAAACATCAGGTCGACAGATCAAACACGGCATCGGTCAAGTGATTGATCGGCGCCGTGTTTCGTTGACGGTTTATAAAATATGATCCGAAATGCTGTCGTACCAGTGGACGTATATATCACCGTTGACTGTCAGGCGTTCGTTTTCCGGACGCAGTTCCGTCCAGAGTTTTCCGTATCTGCCGAAGCCCCAATCGTTACGGTTGAACCTGCGCCAAAGCACCGTTTTGCCGTCTTTGTCGATATACTGTTCGGTCACGATCTTTGAATCTGACGGATGCACGCAGAAAAGGCATATCGTATCATACTTGTTTTTGCCGACGGTAACCGTGTATCTTCCGACCACATCCTCAACAGGATACTGTTTTTCGGCGCATGTGATAGTATTGTTGTCTCTGATTATCTCCCCTTTTTTCTTCATATGTGTTTCTCTTCCGCGGGTGTCCTCTCCGAATCCCCAGTCGTCGCAGAAGTCGTCGCCGTCAAGAAACGTCCGCAGGCGATATACTCCGTCGTCGGTCTGTCCCTGCGCGAGAAATCTGCACCGGTCGTCGGTCAGTTGAGCAAACAGATCCATATTTTGTTCGGCCGTATTCTGCGTTCCGCAAAGTTCGGACGGCTCAACACCTTTTAACAGGCAAGATATCTTCACCCCGCGGATACCGTGTATCTCTGCTTCGTTTTCAACTTTCAATTCGTAAAGATCAAGCATTTTCCCCGAAGGCGCTTCATAATTTCCGAATACGATATGCTCTCCGATCCTCGGTATGATAAGCCAACCGGGCAACTCTCTGCATACCGCTTCAAACGGTTCTCTGTCGGATTTTACGATGGAATATTCAGACATTACAGGCGGTAAGTTTTTCATAAATGATTCTCCTTCTTTCTGCATACGGTAGGGATATGATTCCCTGAATTTCAGTTTTGCGTTGTGAAGCCGGCTCTTGACCGTACCGAGAGGGATGCCGAGAAGCTTTGCGATCTCCTCTTGCGGCATATCCATCAAATAGTACATATTAAGTATCTGACCGTATTTTTCCTCAAGAGCATCTATTGTTTCGGAAACGGCGCTCTGTTCGGTAATACCGTAAATACTCACAGAGACGGTTTCGCTTTCGATATTTTCAAAAGGTATTTCTGCTGTTTTGGCTTTTGATCTGTAATAATCATTGCATTTGTGCCGGGCTATGCCGATCAGCCACGTTTTGAAATTGCCTGATTCTTTCAAGGAATCAAAGCTTTGAAAAGCAGCAAGACAGATCTCCTGAATAACGTCTTCGGCGTCTTCACGGTTTCCGATCCGGAATTTCACAAACCGTTCGAGCGGTCGGTAGTTTTCACGAAGAAGATCGTCGAATCCCATCGCCTTCACCTCGCTTTCGTGTGTGTTATGAAATCGATTTCGCATATATAGTCGTATCTGCGGCGCAAAAGGTTCATTTTTACGGAAATATTTTATCAGATGTTTTTCTGCAGAGCAATAGCGGTATTATATAATGATACAAGTTTAACCGATGTAAAACGAAATACAGGCGGATGAACCGTATCGCTGGTTTGTTTTTATCTATCGGAATTAAGGCAACACCGCACAATTCGGGCGTGCGGATTGCGCAGTAGATTTTTTCGTCAGATTGTACAGATTCTCCGCAGGCAACCTGACGGTTGGCAAGGAGAAGATGTGCAATATGACGGAACAAAGATCAAGCAAGACG